>JAEZLW010000079.1 GCA_023415145.1 Bacillota bacterium
TCCGCGCTGGCGGGCTGGATTGGCATCAGCATTGCCACCATTGCCAATGTGAAGGCTGCCACCGCCGCCAGAAACGGTCTTGCCCCCTCCTTTATGGCGGGCTTTCGCGGCGGCGCGGTCATGGGCATGGCTGTGGTCGGCACCTCATTGATGGGCGCTGCGCTCCTGTCCATCATCTTCCCCGGCGATCATGACGTGGTGCTGGCCTTTTCCTTCGGCGCCAGCTCCCTGGCGCTGTTTGCCAAGGCGGGCGGCGGCATCTTTACCAAAACCGCGGACATCGCCGCCGACCTGACCGGCAAGGTGGAGCTGGGCATCCCCGAGGATGATCCCCGCAACCCGGCTGTGATCGCCGACAACGTAGGCGACAACGTGGGCGACGTGGCCGGCATGGGCGCAGACCTGTTTGATTCCAACATCGCCTCCATTGCCGCCGCCATGGTGATTGCCATCGGCATCGACAAGGCCACGGGCAGCAGCAACCTCAATCTTTTGTTCTGCTTTGGCGCGCTGGGCCTTCTATCCTCCATCATCGGCGTGCTTACATCCAAGGTACAAAAAAACGGCAACCCGGGCCGTGCCTTAAACAACGGCACCTACTTAACCTGCGGCATCTTCGCCGTTTTGACCCTTGCCGTATTCCTGCTCTTTGGCTATGAAATCCGTCTGTGGGGCGCAGCCATGCTGGGCATGGTGGCCGGCGTCGTGATTGGCTTTACCAGTGAATTCTTTACCGGCGATGATAAAAAGCCCGTGGCCAGGGTGGCTGAGGCCTGCAAGAGCGGCCCCGCCTTCACCATTCTTACCGGCATCAGCTATGGCTTTGTCTCCGCCTTCCCCTCCCTGTGCGGCATCGGCTTGGCGGCCCTTTTGTCCTACCACCTGTGCGCCACCATTCCGGGCGGCAATTACGCCATGCTGGGCATTTCCTTCTCCGCCATCGGCATGCTGTCTGTCGTCGGCATGATCATTTCCAACGATGCCTATGGCCCCATTGTGGACAATGCCCGCGGCGTGGCTGAAATGGGCGGCCTGGGCGAAAAGGTACTGGAAATCACCGATGAACTGGATGCCGCCGGCAATACCGCCAAGGCCATCACCAAGGGCTTTGCCATCGGCGCCGCCGGTCTCACGGTGATCGCGCTGCTGGGCGCTTTCCAGGAGATCGTGCAGCAAGCCACCGGTGCCAAAATTGTCTTTGACCTGATGGACCCCACCGTATTCTTCGGCATGCTGGTGGGTGTGGCCGTTCCCGCCGTGTTCTCCGCCATGCTCATGATGGGCGTGAACCGCAACGCACAGCGCATGGTGGCGGAAATCCACCGCCAGTTCAAGGAAATCCCCGGACTGAAGGAAGGCAAAAAGGGCGTCATGCCCGAGTATGAAAAGTGCATCGACATCGCCACCCGCGGCGCGCTCAAGGAGCTGATCCCCGCAGGCCTTACCGCCATTCTGGTGACGCTGGTGGTAGGCTTTGTAGGCGGCGTCAACGCCATAAGCGGCTTTTTAACCGGCAATATCACCGCCGGACTGCTCCTGGCCCTGCTGATGAGCAATGCAGGCGGCCTATGGGACAACGCCAAGAAGTATATTGAATCCGGCCATTGCGGCGGCAAGGGTTCCGACGCGCACAAGGCGGCGGTTATCGGCGACACGGTGGGTGACCCCTTCAAGGATACAGCCGGTCCCTCCATCAACACCCAGGTTACCGTGGTTTCCCTGATCGCCTCCCTGACGGCGGCCATGTTCCTTTCCTACAACCTCTTCTCCCTGATGAAGTAATTCCTCTTGTCCGGCAATGCCAGACACAAAGAACCCTGGAGGAAAGCGGTTCATTGCCGCATTCCTCCGGGGTTTTATTTGGATATGGAAAGGTTTTACCTCCAGATCACCCAGATGAGGATATAGCCTGTCAGCACCGCAGCCAGGGTAAACGGCACGCTGATCTTCATGAACGTCTTTGCGCTCACCTCGTGGCCTTCTCTCCTCAAAATGCCAAGCGCGGTGATGTTGGCGGAAGCGCCGATGGGCGTCAGGTTACCGCCCAGGGTGGCACCGGCCAGCAGGCCGAAATACAGAATGGTTGGATCAACGCCCAGCATGTTCGCAATGCTGGAAGTCACAGGCAGCATGGTGGCAATGTAGGGAATATTGTCTATAAAGGCGGAGAACAGCACCGATGCCCACACAAGGAGCGTGTAAATCAAAAACATGTTGTTGTTGCTGACGGAAACGAACAGCCTTGCGATTTCATCCACCACGCCGGCCCGGCGGATGCCCTCGATGACAACAAACAGGCTGCCCAGCAAAAGGAGCGTAAACACATCGATTTCCTTTGCCACCTTGAAAACCGTTTTCCAATCCTTGGTCCGAATCATTTCGCGAAGGATGCCGGCCGCCAGCAGGCTCATGCAGATGATACCGTTCGTGGTGCCCGGCTTGTTCGGGATAAAGGAAGCGGCAATCAAAAAAACCACCGTTCCCAGCAGAAGGAAGGAAGGAAAATAATCCTTTACCTCCGTTTTCTCCTCAAGGTGGATAGGCTGGCCCTGTTTTCTGAAAAGAAAGAGCAAAAGCAACGCCGAGACAATGGCGCCTGCCTGAACCACAAAAAACAAGCCGACACGGCCCCTAAAGAAAAAGAAATCAAAAAAGTCCATGCCGGCATACCCGCCCAGCAAAATGGAGGTCGTATCCCCGACCAGGGTTGCCGCCCCCTGCAAATTGGAGGAAATGGCAATGGCGATGATGCTTGGCACGGGTGATATTTTGAGTTTCTTGGCAATGGTCAGCGCTACCGGCGCTATCATCAGCACGGTTGCCACGTTGTCCACAAAAGCGGAAATGATGCCGGCAAACAGCGCCAGGGCGATCACCGCCCACTTGACGTTGGGCGTTTTATCAATCAGATAATCAGCAATTTTTGCCGGCATTTTCGATTCGATGAAAAAATGTACAATCCCCATGGTGCCGGCGATCATCATGAGGACATTCCAGTCCACCGCACCAAGCACATTTTTGAGGGGCAGGAAACCTGCAAGTACAAAACAGAATGCAGCGCACAGCGCAATATAGGCCCGAATTTTGGGCAAAAGCAAAAGGAGCACGTACGTAGCGGTAAAAATCCCCAGCGCAAGTATCATAACATTCCTCCGGATGAAGGCCGCCGCAGGGCGGTACATTGCGGCAATATTCTATCATGTATTGAAGGAAACGCACAGCATGCTTGCGCAAAAGATACAAAACAAGGGTTCAAAAAATCAGGCAAGCACACCCTCTAGGCCTGATGCTTTCACCCGCTTGTGAATTGCCGCAACATCGGTGGTATACAGCCCCAATTCCTTCATCCGTTCATACAGCACCGAGCCGGAAAACGTAAACCGAAGAGAAAGCCCCTTCGACGAAAGAAGCTTCTCCCGGACATAGGCGATGGCCTCCCCCGTAGCTAAGCTCCTGGGCAAAACCAGCAGCGGCCTGTTTTTGATATGCCGCACAGCGTTGTGACCCGCCAGCGCGCCGGTGATCATGGCCTCCGTATGGCCCACCAGCGGCCCTGTTTTTTCTCCGGCGCAAAACACGTTTTCAAGGCCGGATACTTTCAGGGCGTCATCCCTTGGGGCCATGTCAAAAAACCGCATGGAGTTGCCCAGGCCCCCGGCGTAGGGGTCCTCATACCGTGCGTTTTCAAATCCCGGTATTGCTTGCAGCTTTTGAAGATCAAAAGTTGCCACCATCAGCTTGGCATGGCCCGTGTCCAGAACAATCAGGTTGTCCCGAAACTCCTCCAAAGCGTACTGCTGGCAGGCCTTTTGTGAAAGGTGGTCTTCCCGCACCTTTATGGGCACCGGCAGCACAGCCACGCCTTTTTGGTTCAACTCCTTTACAAGCGCCGGGGATAAGGATTCCTTCATCAGTTTGCACGCGCCGCTCATGGAGCCATACGCACCGTCGGCCCTTCGTGCGCTTGCCTCCTTGATGCCGGCCAGGCCGCACAAACTGACCCGCCCTCCGTAGCTTGGGCACCGCATCATGCACATCACGCAGCCGTTGCCATGCCTTGTGCAGTTGGCAATGGGGCCGAAGGTGCCGGTGGCATCCACAAATGCGTCTCCCTCAAAGCACCGTCCGTCCCCGGTAAGCACGGCATGAAGGCAGCATCCTTCCATCTGCGCCTTTACCACCCGTGCCGTATAATGTACCCGCACCCCGTTTTCCTTCAGACAGCGGGTAACGGCAACAGGCATCCGGGCAACGTCGTATAAGTCCGCGTGCTCATGGCCGGGGAAATTGATGTTTTTGTGGCGCAGGCATGTTTCCGCAAGCAAAAACAGCTCTCCGCCGCCCAGGGCAATGCATTCCTCCGCGGCGGTGAAGCGGCCGTTGTTGCGCAGTATGCCGCCCACCAGCCCCGTGCCCAGCAGGGAATCCGTCCGCTCCAGCAGCGTAACCTCCGCGCCTGCCTTTCTGGCGCTTATGGCCGCCGCACAACCCGCCCAGCCTCCGCCCACAATGACGATTTTCATGACAGTTGCCTCCCGCATTCCGGATGAAAAAAGGGGACCGGCCGCAAAAGCGGGCCGATCCCATCGTTTTGGCCCCAGTCCCGCTCCCCTCTATCCTTTCCGGTTTTGGGCAATAGCTTGCGGGAGATTTTCTGTGGCAAACGGTTTATGAAGGCTTGGGCTTCAGCCTTGTTTGGAAGCGCCGGAGGTGTCCTTGCCCTTGCGCGCAAGCTTGCGCATCACAGTATGGAGCATCTTGTCGGCCGCCTGAAACAGTATGAACTTGCAAAACAGGTAATCGAACACGAAGTTGACCAGCATCTTGACGGCCTTGGCCAAAAGCTCGTGCATTCCGCTTTGGGTGAGGAACAGCAAAAACCAAACCCCGGCCGGTGTGGCCAGGAAAGCGTAATACACGCCGTAGAGCAGCATGCCAAAGGGAATGTTGCTGCTGGAATGGAAGGTGTATTTTCTGTTCACCGTAAAGTTGAACAGGCAGGAGAGCACCACAGAGGTCACTTCCGCGATGACCAGCATGGTTTTGTTGTCAGCAACGATCCATGTCATCAGGGCGAACGTGCCGTATTCAATCACCCCGGCCCCCAGGCTAACGCAAACAAATTGCAGAAACTGCAAAAAGCTGCTTTTTTGTTTTGTATTTGGCTGTGCCATGCTTTCCCTCCGCCGTAGCCTTTATTGGCCCAGTATATCACCCTTTGTCCAAAGGAGCAATGCATGCTTGTATATTGCTCCCATTTTGTGCTATGCTTTTCCCTGTGAATAAAGGAGGTATGAGACATGCGAGCAACAGAGGACGCCGTTTTGCACATCAAAGCCTTATGCGCCATTCCCAGCCCTACGGGATTTACGATGGAAGCGGAAAAATACCTGCTGGACACGCTTTTAGCAATGGGCTATGCGCCCGTGCGCACCACAAAGGGCACGGTGGTCTGCCATTTGGGCGGGGAAGGAAATCCGCTGCTATTATCGGCCCATGTGGATACGCTGGGCGGCATGGTGCGCAGCATCAAAGCCGGCGGCCGTCTGCGCTACACGCAAATCGGCGGCTACAACGACAATGCCATTGAAAACGAAAACTGTCTTTTGCACACGCGGGGCGGAAAAACGTATTCCGGCACCGTGCAAACCACCAAGGCATCCTCCCACGTGTACGGGGACACCAGCGACATGAAGCGCAGCGATGAAACGCTGGAAATTGTACTGGATGAGATCGTGCACAGCGCGGAGGATGTGAAGGCGCTGGGCATCAGCGCGGGAGACTTCATCAGCTTTGATGCCCGCACAGTCGTTACGGAATCAGGCTACATCAAAAGCCGGCACCTGGATGACAAGGCTTCCAGCGGTATTTTGCTGGCCCTGGCCCGCATGGTCAAGGAGGGGGAAATCACCCTGTCCCGCAGCGTGCACCTGATGTTCACCGTGTATGAGGAGGTAGGCCACGGGGCTTCCTCCTACCTGCCCGGCAATTTGATGGATATGATCGCCGTGGACATGGGCTGTGTGGGGGACGACCTTGCATGCGATGAAACCATGGTCTCCATCTGCGCAAAGGATTCCGCCGGGCCATACAATTATGAACTGACCAATGAACTGATTGCACTGGCGAAGGAAAACAACCTCCGCTATGCGGTTGACATTTATCCCAGGTACTCATCGGATACCGCCACGGCTTTGCGTTCCGGGCTGGAAGCGCGGCACGCCCTCATCGGTCCCGGAGTGTTCGCCTCTCACGGGTATGAGCGGACACACACACAGGGCGTGGAAAACACATTGAAGCTGCTGGCGGCGTTTGTGGCAAGGAAATAGCCCGAAGCCTTATCAAACATTCATATCGAACAAAGCTTTCAGGGTACTTCCTGAAAGCTTTGTCTGTTTTTATTTTATGGAAACTTACCCTTCCTGCCCGGCCACCTGCGCATTGGCTTGAGGATCGGACACGATGTTCCGTATCCAAACGCCCTTTTTCACCAGAATCAGCCCAATGGTGCTTTTCACGATTTCAACGGCTTGGCAGATGGGGAACAACATCATGATGGGAAGGTCCGTTTTGTAGACCAGCAGCAGCGCGAAGGGAATGTGTATCACCCAGGAGTACACGCTGTCAAACAAAAACGTGATGATGACCGAACCGCCGGAGCGCAGCGTAAAGTAGCAGCTATGGGCAATGGCATTGATGGGCATGACGCACGCAGCCGTCAGGATAAAGCGGGCCGCCAGCATTTTCGCACCTTCGTCCGTATTGTAAAGGTTCAGGAACAAGGGCGAAAATATCACCATCACCCCGCCGATAACAATGCAGGAGAAAACGCTGAAGCCCATCAGCTTCCATACGTCCCCCCTGGCGCGCTCCATTTCGTTTGCGCCCAGCGCCTGACCGACCATGACCGCCACCGCGTTGCCCATGGAAAGGAAGACGACATTGAACATGTTGCTGATGGTGCTGGCGATATTCAGCCCGGCCAGAACCATCAGCCCACGGACAGAATAGATCTGCATCAACGTCGCTATCCCCAGCGACCATAACGCTTCATTCACCAAAAGGGGCATGCCTTTTTTCATGACGGAGCCCAGAAGCTTGGCGGGAACACGCAGCGTACGGTAAGCACCGCGCAGGAATGAAAAGCGCCGGCTGCGGTGTACGCCGATCATGACAATTGACATCTCCACAAACCGGGAAAACACCGTAGCAATGGCCGCACCCATGACCCCCAGGGCAGGAAAGCCCAGGTTGCCAAAGATCAGCAGCCAGTTTCCCAAAAGATTGGTAAGCACCGCGGCAATGCCAGCCTTCATGGGCAGCATCGTTTCTCCCGCCTCGCGCAGGGTGCCGGAATAACTGTGCGTCAGCGCAAAGGGCAAAAGTCCTATCAGCATGATGCCAAGATAGTCCCTGCCGCTTGCAAGCATCGCCTCCGCCGAATGAGCGTCGCCTTCGCCGGTCAGATAATTTGCAATCAAACGTTCTCCAAAGCCAATGAAAACAATAAGCGAAACAACGACGATGGCGGCGGATATCCATAGCTTGATGCGGAAGGTGTTGCGCAACCCTTCCATATCCCCCGCACCGTAGTATTGAGCGCCGAAAATGCCGGGGCCGGCAAGCCCGCCGAAGACACACAGCATGAATACAAACATGAGCTGGTTTGCAACGGCAACACCCGCCAATTGTGCCGTACCGACCTGCCCGACCATGATATTGTCCAAAAGGTTCACAAAGTTGGATACGCTGCTTTGGATGATGATGGGTACAATGATGCGGAATACTGTCCGGTAGAAAGCGCGGTCGCCGATAAATGTCCGTTTGAATTTGGCCATGGATTGCACTTGATTATCCTCCTGCACTGGGACATTCCGCCCAGGAAAAATCATTATACCATGATACAGGCAAATAGTGTACCTCCCACATGATGGAAAATATCAATGGGCTGGCCGGCATCCCCTCCTATATAAGCAGGCCTGCTCTGGAAAAAAGAGCAGGCCTGCTTTTCATAATGAATTGGGGATTCCAAAGGGGCTTTCCCGTCTGCCTCAATCGTCGCACTGCTCACTGCCGTTCGCAACCCCGGCGGCTCAATCGTCGCACTGCTCACTGTTCGCAACCCCGGCGGCTCAATCGTCGCACCGCTTCGCTACCGCTTGCGCTGCTCGTTTCGCTCGCTTCCTCCGCTTCGCTTCATCCGCCACTGGCAGCGCTCAGCTTCAGAACCCGTTTTGCCAGCCTCCTCCGCCTCGCTTCATCCCCCACAGGCGGTGCTTCGGCTACGGAGCCTTCATTTGAAATCGTCTCACCCGGCTTTGCCGACGCCATAGCCCTGCCCCCGCCAGTGGCGGAAATGGGCAGGGTGGAGGCGGGAAGCGAAACGAGCCATGCGAGCGGTAGCGAAGAAGGGTGACGATTGAGCTTCCGGACCGCGCGGGGCGCTTGCGTAGCAAGCATTCCTTACACGATTTTCTGGCCGCAAAGCCATCGGCTTTGCAAGAAAAACGTGCAAACTCGAGAAAATGACTTGTCATTTTCTCGAAAGTTACATTCTTTCAGGTGCTTCCATGCCAATCAGATACAGCCCCTGCTTCACCACATTTTTAACGGCTTCCGTCAGCTTGACCCGTGCCGCGGCCAGGCCATCGCCGTCATCCAGGATGCGATGCTCGTAATAGAACTTGTTGTAGGCCTGGCACAGGTCCGTCACCGCCCTGGTGAGGATGGAAGGCTCATAGCGCAGCGCGGCCTCCGCCACCGCCTCCGGGAAGCGGGACAATTGGCGCAGTATCTCCTGGGCCTCGTCGTCAACAAGCGCGGCAAAGTCCGCCTCCGGCAGGGAAACCTCCTGCGCCTTGCGCAGCAGCGAGCAGCAGCGGGCATGGGTGTACTGCACATACGGCCCCGTTTCCCCGTCAAAGTTCAGCGCCCTGTCCCACCAGAAATCGATGTCCTTGATGCGGTTGTTTTGAAGATCGGCGTAAATCACCGCGCCGATGCCCACCTGCCGGGCCACCTCCTGTTTGTTTAAAAGGTGCGGGCTCTTCTCCTCGATGATGGACATGGCCTTTTCCTGGGCCCGCGCAAGCAGGTCTTCCAGGTAGACCACATGGCCTTTGCGGGTGGCCAATGTCTGCCCTTCATAGGAGATAATGCCAAAGGCCACGTGCTGCAAATTCTTGGCCCAGGGGTACCCCATCAGTTCCACCACCTTCATCCACTGACGAAAGTGCAGGTCCTGCTGATAGGCCACCACGTACAGGCATTTGTCAAAGTGGTAGGTGTCCTGGCGATACAGCGCCGCCGCAATATCCCTTGTGGCATACAGCGTGGCGCCATCCTTTTTCAGGATCAGGCAGGGAGGCATTTTGTATTCCTCTAAATCCACAATGGACGCCCCGTCGCTGATGGTGAGCAGGCTCTTTTCTTTCAGTTCATTTACTACCCGATCCATCTTGTCGTTGTAAAAGCTTTCACCGGCATAGCTGTCAAAGGAAACGCCCAACAGGTCATACACCTTTTGCGTATCCCGCATTGTCAAATCCTTGAACCAGTTGAAAATCGAAAGGGCTTCCTCCTGCCCGTCTTCGATGGCCTTGAACCAGGCCCGGCCCTCATCTTCCAGAGATGGGTCCAGTTCAGCCTCCTCGTGGAAGCGGACATACAAGTCGACAAGGGCCTGCACGCCCCCCTGCTCCACCGCTTCCTTGGTGCCCCAATGCTTGTAGGCTGCAATCATTTTGCCAAACTGGGTGCCCCAGTCGCCCAGATGGTTGATGCCCACGGTGGTATAACCCAGAAAATCAAAAATCCGTTTCAAACTGTGGCCGATCATGGTGGTGCTCAGGTGGCCGATGTGAAAGCGCTTGGCAATGTTGATGGAGGAATAGTCCAGGCAGATGGTCTTGCCCGCACCTTCGTTTGAAGCGCCCCATTTTTCCCCGGCATCAAGGACCGCCTGCAGCGTTTCCCTGGCAAAGTTCTCCCGGTTCAGGAAGAAGTTCAGATACCCGCCCACGCAGTTTACCCGCACCACCTGCGGCGCATCGATGGCGTTTTGCAGCCGGGAGGCAATCATGGGCGGCGCGGCCCGTAATGCCTTGGCCAGGCGGAAGCAGGGAAAGGCATAATCGCCCATTTCCCGCTCCGGGGGAATTTCCAAAAATCCGGCGATCTCCTCCCGCCCGGGCAGGCTTTCCATTCCGGGCCAGGCGGTGTTCAAACCGGTCTCAATCAATGCAGCGATGCGGGCTTTCATATCCATGGGCCATTCTCCTTTGGGCACTGGAAATATTGTACGGTCTATCTTACCATAGGGAAGAGTCCAGCGCAACGGATTTGAGGCGTAAGCTTTGCGGGAAGGGGACTTTTTGAAAAAAATTCCCCTTCCCGCACCCTTCCCTGAAAAACTATCATTGGGAAGTGATGACCCGGCAACTTATCATCAAAAACTAAAGCATGCAAACCCAAAATGGAATAGGACTTGAAATTTCCCGCATTTTCAGTCTACAATAAAGGGTAGCCTTATGAGCAGAGGAGTTTTACCCTTCTTTGAGCCCTGGAGCAGCGAAAGGAATGAAGGATTCAAATGACATTCGCAAACACGTTGTCCACGGAATTTCATATCCAGCCCTGGCAGGCGGAAGCGGTGATCCGCCTGCTGGACGAAGGAAATACATTGCCCTTTATCGCCCGCTACCGCAAGGAGCAGCACGGAGAATTGAACGACCAGGTTCTGCGTGATATTTCCCTTCGCCTGGAGCAGCTTCGCACACTGCAAAAGCGGCGGGAGGAAATACTCTCCTCCCTGGAAAAGCAGGGCGTTTTGACGGAGGAACTGCAAAAGGCAGTAAGCGATGCGCAAACCGCTGGCGCTCTGGAGGACATCTACCGCCCCTACCGCCCCAAGCGCCGCACCAGGGCAACCATCGCCAGGGAGCGGGGCCTGGAGCCGCTTGCCAATATCCTGCTGATGCAGTCCGCCAAGTCCGGCAATGCCGAGGATCTGGCAGCGCCTTATGTGTCGGAAGAAAAGGGCGTACCCGACACGGAAGCAGCGCTGAATGGCGCCATGGACATCCTGGCGGAGGATTTTTCCAACGATGCCGCCATTCGCACCCGCCTGAAGGAACTTTATCAGCGCACCTGTAAGGTTATGGTGAAGGCTGCCAAGGAAGAAGACTCCGTGTACCGTATGTACTACGACCATCAGGAACTGATGCGATTGATGCCCTCCCACCGTGTGCTGGCCATGAACCGTGGCGAGGCGGAAGGATTTTTGAAGGTTTCCCTGGCGGTGGAGGAGATTGATGCCATAAAGGAAGTGGCCCGGCCCTACGTGCGGCACGGCAGCATTACGACCCAGTACGTACAGTTGGCGGCGGAGGACAGCTACCGGCGGCTGATCGCCCCCTCGCTGGAGAACGAGCTTCGCGGCGATTTAACCGACCGTGCCCAGGAGTCCGCCGTGAAGGTATTCGCCCAGAATTTGAAGCCCCTGTTGATGCAGCCACCCGTCCGGGGCAAAGCTGCCATCGGGCTGGACCCTGGCATCCGTA
>JAEZLW010000200.1 GCA_023415145.1 Bacillota bacterium
TGTCGGGAATGGATCCTTCCACCCGGCCCGCCGACAGCACAAAGGGCTCAATATGCTTCTCCTTTTTCATCCTGCCGATCAACGTGCCGCCAATTACCGCCAGCACAAGCCCAAGCAGTACATAGGCTACAGCGACCTTCAGGCCAAAGATGCTCATCAAGAGCACCAGGGAACCCAAATCCACCAAGGGGGATGATATCAGGAAGGAAAACGTCAGGCCAAGGGGCAGCCCCGCACTGGTGAAACCAATGAACAGCGGAATGGAAGAACAGGAGCAAAAGGGTGTCACTGTACCGAGCAGCGCAGCCAGCACATTGGCTCCAATTCCATGAAAGCGCCCCAGGATACGCTTTGTACGCTCCGGCGGAAAATAGCTTTGAATGTAGCTGATGATGAAAATCAGCACTGACAGCAGCGTCAAAATTTTGATGACATCATACAGGAAAAAGTGTATGCTGCCACCGACGCCTCCGCTTGTATCAAGGCCCAAGGCGTTTAAGCCGCTCCCGATCAACCGGCTCAGCCATTGCATGCCAAGAATCTGTGATTGAATGAAATCCCAGGCAGTAGATAAAGCATTCATGAAAATTATTTTCCCCCTCTCTGACGAGAAACATATTTAAATTTATCGATGTATTGTTTCTGAAAAAAGCCGTCCCGAAAGCGGCTTCTTTCAGCAGCAGCCTGCACCCTGTCTGGCATCCAATGCAGCTTCTTTTGTCAGCATGTTCAATAGTTCGGCTGCATACCGGCAGCCTTCCTGGCTTAAGCTGTAATGTGTCCACTTGCCTTCCTGGCGGCATTTCACAATCCCCGATTCACAAAGAATCTTCATATGATAGGAAAGCGTTGACTGGCTGATGTCCATCTTCGCAAGCAAAACGCAAGCGCACTTTTCACCGCAGCGCAGCATGGCCAGTATCTCCAACCGCTTTTCATCGCACAGCGCTTTAAATACCTTTGCATGATCCTGATGCGTATCCCCCATCCCATCACCTCAAATTCAATCTATTCGATGGATTTTATTATGTTCCTCAAATCGAATTTTGTCAATATATTTTTCGGAACATACATATTCGCCTTTTCAGCCAAAGTATGGAGGGATCAACCATTCTGCCTACAGAAGGGTTTGACCCCCGTATATCGAATAGAAACACCATTGAAAAGTTGCTGCAAAATCAATTTCCGCCCGTCATTCAGGAGGTGTCCCATGCCCCTTTTGTCCGCCATCATGGTTCCGCACCCGCCGCTGATTATACCACAAGTAGGCCGAGGGCAGGAAAAAGCCATACAGGATACCATTGTTGCCTTCCGCAAAGCCACGGAACTGATTGCCTCAAAAAAGCCTGATACGGTGATCGTTCTCACACCGCACAGCGCGTTGTATGCAGACTACTTTCATATTTCCCCCGGTCTTTCGGCCAAAGGCAGCCTTGCCCAGTTCCACGCGGGTCAGGTGGAGCTGGAGGCAGAATACGATGCTCCCTTTGTGGCGGAGCTCAGCCGCCGCGCCGACGCGGCAGGCCTGCAGGCAGGCACATTGGGCGAGCGGGATAAAAAGCTGGATCATGCCACCATGGTACCGCTGTGCTTTTTGCGGGATGCCTATAAAGGCAGCCTTCCCTGCAAGATTGTCAGAATCGGCCTGTCGGGCCTAGGCTTCGCCGACCAATACAGGCTGGGCATGATCATCCGGGAAACGGCAGAAAGCCTGAATACAAACATCGCCATCATCGCCAGCGGCGACTTGTCCCACCGGCTCAAAAAGGACGGCCCCTACGGGTTTACTCCCGAAGGCCCCGCTTACGATGAAAAAATCATGGATGTCATGGGACGGGCCGAGTTCCTGGAGCTGTTCCGCTTCGACCCTGATTTTTGCGAAAACGCGGGCGAGTGCGGCCACCGCTCCTTTGTCATCATGGCCGGATGTCTGGATGGCCTGTCTGTCAAGGCGGAAAAGCTTTCCTACGAAGGTCCCTTTGGCGTAGGGTACGGCGTGTGCACATACCTTCCCGAGGGGTCTGATGAAAACAGGCTTTTCCTGATTGCCTATATAAAGGAGCAAAAGCAGTCGCTTGCGGCACGCAAAAAAGCGGAGGATGAATACGTGCGCCTGGCCCGGAATACGCTGGAGGCTTATGTACTGAACGGGGAAACCCGCATAGTGTCCAAAGACCTGCCGGTTGATATGACCGGGAAGCAGGCAGGTGTGTTTGTATCGCTTAAAAAGCACGGCCAGCTTCGCGGCTGCATCGGCACCATATCCGCCACCACCGAGAGCATTGCAGCGGAGATCATCCAAAACGCCATCAGCGCGGGCACCAATGACCCGCGCTTTGATCCCGTACGGCCGGATGAGCTGGATGACCTTGTGTACAGCGTGGATGTGTTGGGCGAAGCGGAGGATATAAAATCCCCCGACGAGCTTGATGAAAAGCGTTACGGCGTGATCGTCACCAGCGGCCACAGGCGCGGCTTGCTGCTGCCCAACCTGCCGGGCATCGACACAGTTCGGGAGCAGATCGCCATCGCCCGGCGTAAGGCAAACATCCGTGAAAATGAAAAGAGTACGCTTCAGCGATTCGAGGTGGTGCGCCATCAGTGAAATCATATGCCAGGTGTGCATGCACCATTGCCGTTTGAAGGAAGGCCAAACAGGGCGTTGCCGCGCCCGAAAAAACGAGAATGGCCAAAGCATTTGTTCGAACTATGGCCTGTTGACTTCCATCGCCCTGGACCCCATCGAAAAAAAACCGCTGGCAAAATTCCACCCGGGCAGCA
This sequence comes from Bacillota bacterium, assembly GCA_023415145.1. Lineage (GTDB taxonomy): Bacteria > Bacillota > Clostridia > Christensenellales > Aristaeellaceae > JAEWAH01. The sequence goes on from JAEZLW010000200.1 coordinate 2,782, forward strand.
TGATTCTGTCGGTGGGCAGCTTCGGCTGCAATCTGGATTGTCCCTTTTGCCAGAACGCATCCATCGCAGCAGCCTGCCAAAAAGATGTGGATGCTCAAAGGATGCAGCCAGAGGAGCTTGCCTCTCTGGCGGAAAAGCTCAAGTCCCGGGGCAATATTGGCGTGGCCTTCACCTACAACGAGCCCATGGTAGGCTTTGAATTCGTGCGCGACACCGCAAAGCTTATGCGTGAGCGCCATATGAAAAACGTCGTTGTGACGAATGGTTCCGCCAGCCGGGAAGTACTTACGGAGGTTCTGCCATACATCGACGCCTTCAACATCGACCTGAAGGGCTTCACCCAGGATTACTATAAAAAGCTGGGCGGCGATTTGAACACCGTATTGGATTTCATCCGCACTGCCGCCGTCCGCAGCCATATGGAACTGACAACGCTTATCGTACCCGGTGAGAATGATACACCGGAAGAAATGCAAGCTTTGTCCGCCTGGGTCGCCGGGGTTAACAAAACCATTCCCCTGCATATCACCAGGTTCTTTCCCCACAGGCGGATGCGGGACAGGCAGCCAACGGATATCAGTTTGATGCGCGATCTGGCTGGTGTCGCCAAAAAAAATCTGGAGACGGTGCTGCTGGGGAATGTATGAACTGGCCTCATACCATTACAAATCTTTTTTGCATCGATCCATACAGCATAAGCGATGCTGAAATAAGCCGGCACAAGCGGGCGATTGATAACCGCCTGCAGAGCACCGCCTTTCAGCAGGCGGTGGAAAGCATACTCATACGATAACGCGTCTGTGTATGGACTCAGTAGATTTCCTTCTCCGCCAGCTTGTAATCTGCCAGGTGCATCTTATACGGAATGTCAATATGGTAGGGGCACATTTTCAGGCATTCCCCGCACTTAGTGCAAGCGTCTCCCCGCTTTTCCATGGCCGCATACCGGTTTTGGCCCAGTTCCTTGTTGCCAAACCAAAAGCGCAACCGCTCGGCCAGGGCATATTCCGCTGTATCCTGCACGACGCCCCTTGCCATCTGCCGGTCATAATACCCCTCGCAGGCGAAGACCTCGGGAATATCAATGCCCACAGGACAGGAGCATTTGCCGCACTGCCGGCAAACATAGTTGCCAAGCTCCGGCGCATTTGCAAACAGCGCTTCCTCTTCCTCCATTGTCATGGGCACGAAGCTTTCGGCATATTTGAGGTCATCCTTAAGCATCTTTTCGCTGTTGATGCCGGCCACCACCACGGACACAGGACGGGAAAACGCATAATGAAAGGCCTGTTCGGGTGATTTGTACAGGAATCCGTCGCCCAGCGGCTTCATGAGGATGATGCCGGCATCCTTTTTTTGTGCCAGGGGAAGAAGCTGGTTTTCAATTTCAGGGTAATTGAAGCGGTCATAGTAATTGACTGTGGTCATCACCGCTTCAAAACGGTCCCGGTTCAGCGCTTCCACAAGCGGGCCCGGCCAACCGTGCATGGAAATACCGATATGGTTTATCTTTCCCGCTTCTTTCGCATCAAGCGCAGCCGCGTAAGCGCCATCCTCCGAAAGAATGGTATCCAGTTCTTCTATGGAACCCACCGCATGCATCAAAAGCACATCCAAATGGTCCGTCTGCAAATTCTTCAGGGATTGATCAATGCCCTCCGCGGCGCGTTT
>JAEZLW010000088.1 GCA_023415145.1 Bacillota bacterium
AACCCGGAGGTCGAGGGTTCAAGTCCCTCCCCCGCAACCAATATGGCTACGTAGCTCAGCTGGCCAGAGCATTCGGTTCATACCCGAAGTGTCGTAGATTCGAATTCTACCGTAGCCACCAGCGCAAACCCTTGAAAACATTCAGTTTTCGGGGGTTGCTTTGTTATGTGTGGTAACTATTATTTTAGCAACTGTATATTTTTAGCAACTTTTTTATTAGCTGCATATGAAGCCTTTGATTGTTGCTTGTGTCGAATATTGTATCCGTTGAAACAAGGTATGGGAGGCGGAAGCTTGGCCAATCTTCTTGACTATTTATCCTGGCGCGGGGATGTGCCCGTTTTTTGCGCACCCTTCAACGATGTGGATAACCTGATCCTAAGTGAATTCTCCTATCTTTCATTGGAGCACGCCCTGCAAGAAGTGGGGAAATGACCATAGAAGAGCTGGCCTAAGCACTTCAGGACTGCCCAAATGCCTTTGGTTACATCGATCAGGACAACAAACGGGTAATGCTCAAGATCATGGGTGAAGGGGATCGTTTCAGCAGCGCCAAAGACTGCTTTTGCCGCCATGAAACGAATAAGGCACAGGAAAAGCAGTTTGCGGCCATGACCTTTTTTATTGTCCGACGGCACGGCCTTCATTGCCTATCGGGCACCGACAATACCCTTGTGGGCGGGAAGGAGGACTTTAACATGTCCTTTACCTGCCCCGTGCCCGCCCAGGCCGATGCATTGGTCTATTTGCTGGATGCGGCAAAGCGGTATTCCCTACCGATTCGGGTGAAAGGCCACAGCAAGGGTGGGAATCTGTCGGTATATGCCGCTGCCTATGCGCAGATGATGTGCAGAACCGCCTTTTGTGCGTCTACAGCAACGACGGACCAGGGATGGATGAAGGAACGTTTTCAAGCAGCGGCTATATGCGCATCGTGCCCAAGCTTCGCTCCATCGTGCCTGACACTTCCATCATCGGCATGCTTTTGCAATTCCCACACGCAGGCGCGTTCGACAGTAGGTGGTCGGGCTTGTTAGCGCCGCGGTGCGGGGAAGGGTATAGATAAAGCATCAAGGCATGGGCAAGGCGATAGGTTGTTTTGGCAGATAAACAGCAGAGATGGAAAGGTTTCATTTTCGAAAAATTTTTTGAGCGGGATTGGCAAATATTGAACGCAGGGACTTTCATACAGCATACCATGAGAATCCCTGCGCTCTTTTTTTGTATTGACTATAGTGTATATTCCAATTGTCGGTCATAAGGCCTGGCCATTGCCAGTCTTGCATGGTAGAAAGCGGCTTCCCGGCACTTTATTGATTTGCAAAAAGCTTGGGTTTCTTCTGATGAGTGTGCGGAAATGTAGAGCTTCTTTGCGTTCATTGATTTTGCAGCTTTGCATGTCAGTTTGAATAGGGCTTTGCCGATCCCTTTTCCTCTATGCTCATAAGAGACGTGGAGATTGGATAATTGGATGTATTCAAGATCTGAACCAAATGGGTCGTTTTCGACTGATGCAAAACCAACGATAAATTCGCCTGAGAAAGCGCCAAGCACAATGCCGCCTGATCTTATGGTATCTTTGAGACAGTCAACAAGAGAAACGATATCAGCGTAGCTCCACTCTATGACAAAGGGAATGTTTTGCAGTACCCATTTGCCATCTTTTTTACGCCAGCACCAGTTCACTTCCTGATGACGGTTAAAACGGGTGAACATGCCTACCGAAAGATCATGCAAGTAGACTTCTTCGTAGACAATTCCGGCTTTAAGCAATACATCTTCGGGAGAAACAACTTTATTGCTGCTGGATGTTTTTACTTTTCTGGCATACTTCGCCAATTTTCCTTGAATACCGATTGTCATTGCAATACCCCTGATGATACGTATCTCCACACAACGGTTTTCATTATACGCCAACTGGGAATAATTACAATGAAAAAAATATGTATGATGTGTCGGAATAATGAAGAAAGTTAGAATCATATAGTGAAAATGATGAATGCCAAAGAAAACAAACAAACAGGGCAAAAAGTGTTCGACAATTTGCAAAGTGTTAATATTGATTTGTTGTAGGCTTGCTACCGTGTGCCTGCTTGCGTGTCTTTCATACTAATTTTGTAAACGATAAAGAGTATCAGAGACAAGAAAGTCATTTTGTACGCCAGTACTTTCAGTTGATTCATGGCCACTTTCTCCTTTGAAACAGGTTTTGGCTCATTGAAGGTAGAAGCCCGGTACACCGTCGTGCAGGCTTTTGACGGTGTGCTCAATCCGGCGTTTTGCATCGTCGCCATCAGAGCCGCTTTCCACAAACTGTAAAATGCTTTTCTTTTCTTCGGGAGTTAAAGCTCCAAATCGGTTAAAGGCCACTTGATCCGCCATAAGCAGCATGCCAAGACCGATGGGCATGTCGCTGCCTGCTCCCGTACCGTTCATGTTGGGTTGCATGTGCATCCGCTCCTTTTCCATGATACCTGCATTCTTTCCCCAATTTGATCGTTTCATGCGACTCAATGGAGCTTGACGTTTATCAGGAAAAGCTTGCCACAATGCCCTGTATAGCCTTTTCTTCAAATGATGTGACGGTGATGGACAGCATATATCCGCCGATCCTCTTGACAAACATAGTTTGCCAAAACCCCAGATCCGGAGTATTTATATCCTTTGTCTTGTAGACATCTCCAATCTTTTCCTCTCGTACAGCTTGCTACAATATGCCATAGATACAAAAACAGTTCCAGAGATTTCTTGGGATGGAAAACCAGTATTCTGCAAGGTGAACAATGGTGCAAAAGGCAATAGATTCGTTCCGCCATGCAATGTCACTTTCGCAGAATAAGTCGTATACTTCTGTTATCAGGCCATCGGATATGCGTATGATGTGCTGTTAGGGACCCCGATGTGCCCATAGGCCTCATGCTGGTACAGGATACCATTGATGCGATGTTTGCCATCTATGAACGTTAAGAATTGATCCGGGCTCATCCCGGTGAATGGATAGAATACATCATGGAAGGGACGATATGATATGGAGCAGTACAAGCCAGACGCAAAAACACTTCAGTGGGCAGGGGAAGTTCTTGCAAAAATGGATGATAAAATGCGCTATGGCATCGAAAAAGCGCAGGAACTGGATGGAATCCCCTATACGGTGGAAAACGGGCAATGGGTATCCAAAGGCATTACCTGGTGGACCAACGGTTTCTGGCCTGCTGAAATGTGGCAGATGTATCTGGAAACGGGCGAAGCATGCTACCTTCAGGAAGCGGTACGCTGCGAGAAGCTGATGGATGAAGCACTGTACGATGTCCTGACGTTGCATCATGACGTTGGCTTTATGTGGCTCATCAACAGCGGTGTGCATTATGCCGTGGATAAAAACAAGGAAAGCCTTACACGTGTTCTGTTCTGTGCCAACATTCTGGCAGGCCGCTATAATCTAAACGGCTTTCTCCGCGCGTGGAACGGCAAGGGGCGGGAAGGCTGGGCCATTATAGACACCATGATGAACCTGCCGCTTTTGTATTTTGCCAGCGAATACACGGGTGATCCCCGCTACAGGCTGATTGCCATGAACCATGCCCAAACTGTCCAGCGCTGCTTTATCAGGGAGGACGGCTCTACCCACCATATCGTTTGCTTTGATCCGGAAAATGGCAAAGTTTTGGATACACCTACCGGCCAGGGCTATGCGCCCGGAACAAGCTGGTCCCGTGGCCAGGCGTGGGCATTGTACGGCTTTATGTTGAGCTTTATCTATACCGGGAACGAGACTTTTCTGAAAACTGCCCGGGGCGTGGCGGACTATTTCCTGAATAACATGCCGGAGGATTTCATTCCCCCGGTAGACTTCATGCAGCCTGCTGAACCCAATTTGAAGGACAACTGTGCCGGCGGCATTGCGGCCTGCGGCCTGCTGGAATTGGCATCTGCTTTGGGGAATGATCCAGCGGCACAAGGCTACAGGGATGCGGCCATCGGCATGCTTCGCGCCATGGACGAAAAGTGTTCCGACTGGACACATTTTTCGCCGGCGATCCTCACCATGTGCACATCTGCCTATCATGACGCGCCGGGCTATCATATCGCCATGAATTACGGCGATTACTTCTTCATTGAGGCCATGCGCAGGCTTCAAGGCGAGGAGAGGCTTCTGTGGAGGCCGCTATTGAAAAAAGGAGAACCCATGCGGGTGGAATAAAACCAAAAAAATAGAAGAGGAGGATATCCTAATTTCAGGAATCCTCCTCTTTCATTGTTTCAATTGGCAAGGTCCTTAAAGGATAGCAACGAGGGGGCAGGCCCCCTCGTTTGTAATCGTAGCGACAGGCTTTGCTGAAGCCATAACCTTGCCTCCGCTAGTGGCGCGAACGGGCAGGGTGGAGGTGGGAGGCGAAACGAGCCTTGCGAGCGAAAGCGAAGCATGGCGACGATTGAGCTTCCGAACCGTACGGGCCGTTTGCGATGCAAACCTTCCTTACGCCTTGCGCCGACCGCAGATTTCAGGGTGAGGGGATTTATCACCGAACCTGAAGTCATGAAGTGGATTTGCTACTTCATGACGGAACACCTGCCGCGCGAAGCGATGGAGGGGGAGTTGGATCGCAGGCGAAAAGTGCGAGATCAAGAAAATGATTCATCATTTTCTCGAAGGTGTCAGCCTTTCACCGCGCCGATCATGACACCCTTGACAAAATACTTCTGCACAAAGGGATAGATGAGCAAAACGGGCACCGTGGAAATGACGATGGCTGCATATTTGATGGTTTCCGCGAACTCGTTGATGCGGTCCTCCTCGGATGCGGCGGCGTTCAGTATATTGGAGTTGGCGATCAGAACGCAGCGCAGTACGGTTTGTATGG
>JAEZLW010000042.1 GCA_023415145.1 Bacillota bacterium
ACAATGCAGCAAGGGATGCAAGCCACCGTATCCCGGATGCAAACTCCTTTTCTTGGCATTCTTCGGAATGCCGACCTCCCTATCCTCCATACAAGCAAAACCCGCGTTTGCAGATGGCAGAACTGCATGCGCGGGTTTTGTCTGTTGATTGGCGCATGGAGGATGCGGATGAAATTACCGTTTTCATCCTGAGTTATTTGCACCCTGCCCAGCCAAAATAGCACTGCGGAAAGCTGGAAGGCGGAGCAGACGACATGCGCAAATCAACAGCGTCCTTTTTTATGATGGCGATTACGGTGATGACTGCGGCGGCCTTGTGGACCTGGCCGGTTGAGCGGTGGGAGACGGTGAAGACCGTCAAGGTGTCCTATGGCAGTGTGGAAAAAACAGTTTCAGTCACTGGACTGGCAGCCCGCAAGGGTGAATACTTCAGCGCTCATCCCAAGGGCGGTATTGTGGTACAGGTGTATGTGCAGGAGGGGCAGGCCGTGATGGCAGGCCAACCGCTGTACCGCCTGGACGATACGCCGTATCAGACCGCATTGAAACAAGCCATGCAAGGACTTGAAAGCGCTGATGCCGCAAGTAAAAATTGGGAAAATCAGGTCACCGCGGCTTTCGGCCAGCATGTGAAGCCACTGACGGATGAGGGCTTGTCTGCCTACTCAAGCACAAGGGTGGAGCTTGCATCCCGCGTGGAAGCGCTCACGGCGGAAATCGAGGGGCTAACCCAGCGCGCCTACCGGGATGGGCAAGTGCTGCAATTAATGGCCCGGGAGGGCGAGCTGCTGCTGCCCGGAAGTCCCGGTGCAGCGCTTTCCTCTGTGGAGGCTGAAGTCCGCGCGGAATTAAGCGCAAGAGACAGCCGGCAGATAAAAGAAGGCATGCGTGCGCGGATCACGCAAAACAGTGTGCCGCTTGGTGAAGCGGTAGTGGAAAAGGTGGGGGTTTTAAAGCCCAACAACCAAGGCATTTCCTATGCCCAGGTCGTTTTTGCACCTCTTGACGGGCTGTCTGTGCCGGTAGGAGCACAGGTGGAGGTGGATGTGATACTGGATGAAAGGACACAAGTGCCGGTGATACCGGTGGAAGCAGTCACCGATCAGGATACGATCTTTCAGGTGTATGAAGGCCGGGCCTGGGAGAGGAACGCTCCCGTCCTTTTATGGGACAGTGTATGGGCCGCGGTGGATGGTCTGCCTGTGGGAACGGAGGTAGTTCTGTCGCCGGACAAAGACCTTCACGACGGCGTTAGGCTGAAGGTGGTGAAGCCGTGAGACTCAGGGATGCCATTCACTTATCGGCGGTGAATATCTTTCAAACACCGATGCGGTCCATACTGACAGTGCTGGGTCTTGCCATCGGTATCGGGGCGATTCTCTCGGTGATGACACTGGGGGATGCGGGGCAGCAGCAGGTGGAGATGGAAATGACCCGCATGGGTGTGGACAAGGTATGGATCACCGCCCGGGGACAAAGCAGCAGGCACTTGAGCGCGAAGGACGGTTCATTGCTTCGCGATGCCACCGGCGCTCTGGCCACCGCCCAGGCCCATGTGAATTTTCCTGTCAGCGCGGAAGGGGAGACGGCTTTCGCCCAGATCAGCGGCTGTGATGAGTACTTGTCCAGCGTGCAGCAATTCACCCTGCTCGGTGGAAGGTTCTTAAATGCACGCGACCAGCGTGACGGGGCGGCTGTTTCCGTAATCGACAACAATCTGGCATCTGCTCTTTTTGGAGACGATGCAAAAAACTGTGTGGGGCGGCGCATTTCTGCGGCGGGACGGATCTACCGCATCGTAGGCCTTGTGAACGGCGGAGGTGCGCAAATCACCGGTATAGGGATGGATGGAACGCTTTTGATCCCCCTTTCTTCTTTTTCTGATGCTTTTGGTGAAGCAGTTACCAATGTGATGCTGTCCGTGCCGAAGAACGTTTCCGGCAACGCTCTGGCCAAGGAAGCGCTGGCAGCGCTGAGCAATACCGGTGGCAGTTTTCAGGCCACCACGCTGCAGGCGGAAATCGAAGCGGCCAGGGCTGTGGTGCGCATGTTCGTAATGGTATTGTGCTGCGTGGCGGTGATTTGCATGCTGGTGGGCGGTATCGGCGTGATGAATATTTTGCTGGTATCCGTCAGGGAAAGGCGGCAGGAAATCGGCGTTTTAAAGGCACTGGGGGCAACCGGTGCGCAGGTATGCCTGTTGTTTTTGCTGGAGGCTGCCGCTTATGCGGTGCTGGGCGGTGTGCTTGGCGTGGTTGCGGGAGAAGTGATTGTGCGCCTGACCGGGGCCTGGATCGGCATTTGGGCGGCAATCCAGCCGGGTCTTGTCCCGCTGGCGGTGGGGTTTGCCGCGCTGGTAGGTCTGTTTTTTGGTGTAGCGCCGGCATGGCGTGCTGCCAGAATGGCTCCGGTTGATGCGCTGAAACAGCCATAGCTATTTGCAAAAGACTTACCAAAAGCAAGGCTCCTGGTAAAATCTTTTGCGAGCTTTTCACGATTTCCCTGTATGCCCGCGACCGGTCAGCGCTTCACTAAGCCGGTGCAGGCATACGGCCAGTGAATCGTGTAAGGAAAGCTTGCTCTGCAAGTGGCCCGCCCTCCTGGCAAAGCTAGGCGGTTCGATTACAAACGAGGGGGCTCCGCCCCCCCTCGTTGCTCCCCCTTGGAGTTCACCTTCTGCCTCTTGGGAGAAAATCAAACGTCCGTCGTGTCTTCCCTCGCTGCGCGAAGGATCTTTTGTGCTCGTTGCCGCCAAATGGCTTTCCCTAACGAAAAGCATTTATATCCTGGCAAACAGAAACAATTCTCGCAGATTGTTTTTATTTTATATATTTTTGCACCGCTGTTTGTATATTCTATTTGAAAGGCGGTGCTTTCCAACCTATATGCTTTTCACCCATGCCGTATATTGTGTATCTGTCTGTTTTTGCGGTCCGGATTGGCTGCTTTGGCAGATTATACGTTATATTTGGGAAGAATTTCGCCATCGTATACATCGTGAACAAAGGCGGCAATGAATCTTTGGCAGTTTAACCTATTTCTTTTTTTTCATGGAATCTATATAATAAGGCTAGTTCAAGGCGCGTATCCTATTGGGGAAGAGCTTCCCTGTATATGTGTTGGCAATAATATGTAAGGAGGAGTAACTATGTCCAGCGTATCTCTCAGCCACATTTACAAAACTTATCCCGGCGGTGTGACGGCTGTTAGCGACTTTTGCCTGGATATTGAAGACAAGGAATTCATCGTGCTGGTCGGTCCCTCCGGCTGCGGCAAATCCACCACCCTGCGCATGGTCGCCGGTCTGGAGGAAATCAGTGACGGACAGCTTTACATCGGTGAAAAGCTGGTGAACGACGTCGCTCCCAAAGATCGCGATATCGCCATGGTGTTCCAGAACTACGCCCTGTATCCTCACATGACCGTTTACGATAACATGGCCTTTGGCTTGAAGCTTCGCAAAACGCCCAAGGATGAGATCAAGCGCCGCGTCGAAGAAGCCGCCCGTATTCTTGATATCAGCCATTTGCTCAACCGCAAGCCCAAGGCTCTGTCCGGCGGTCAGCGTCAGCGTGTTGCCCTGGGCCGCGCCATCGTGCGCGAACCCAAGGTCTTCCTGATGGACGAACCGTTGTCCAACCTGGATGCAAAGCTCCGCGTGGCCATGCGTACCGAGATCACCAAGCTCCATCAGCGCTTGCAGACCACCTTCATCTATGTGACCCATGACCAGACAGAGGCCATGACCATGGGTACACGTATCGTGGTTATGAAGGACGGCTTCATCCAGCAGGTGGACAGCCCGCAAAACCTGTACGACTATCCCATCAACTATTTTGTGGCCGGCTTCATCGGCAGCCCGCAGATGAACTTCTTCAACGTAAAGCTTGAGAAGGAAGGCAAGGAAGTGTATGCCACCTTCGGCGGCAACAAGATTCTTGTGCCCGCCGGAAAGGTTGCCAAGCTGGTGGATGAGAGCTACGTTGGCAAGGAAGTTATTTTGGGCATCCGTCCCGAAAACATCCACGACGAAGAGGTTGTTCTCAACAGCCTGCCCGAAGCCGTCATCGATGTGAGCGTGGAAGTTACAGAGCTGATGGGTTCCGAAACCTACCTGTACCTGAAGTCCAGCGGTAAGGACGACAACATCATCGCCCGCGTCGATCCCCGCACCACCAGCCGCGCCGGCAACCAGATCAAG
>JAEZLW010000047.1 GCA_023415145.1 Bacillota bacterium
GGACGACGGACGTGACCGGCAACATCAAGCTGCCTGACGGCGTGGAAATGGTGATGCCCGGTGACCATATCGACATGGAAATCACGCTCATCACCCCCATCGCCATCGAGCAGGGCCTCCGCTTCGCCATCCGCGAAGGCGGCCGCACCGTGGGCTCCGGTGTCGTGGCCAACGTGGTCGAATGATGTTTTGTATGCCTGCGGAAGTTACCTTCCGCAGGCACTGCGCCTTCACTTTCATCTGCAGGCTTTCATTGACAGGGTTTGTCAGATATGATACAGTGTATTGGCGCGTTTTGACTTCCAATTCAGGCAGGAGGTGTCCAAAGTGGCAAACGCCGTGCGCCAGAAGGTTGTGCTGGCCTGCACTGAGTGCAAACAGCGCAACTACAATTCCATGAAAAACAAAAAGAATACGCCCGACAGGATCGAGCTGAGCAAATACTGCCGTTTTTGCAAGAAGCATACCGATCACCGGGAGACCAAGTAACCCAACCGATGCTGAGGATGTGAAGAACATGGCAGACGAGAAGAACGCCAAAAAGGACAAGATTTCCTTCTTTGCGCGGATGCTGCGATTTTTTAAACTGCTGCCCGGCCGTGTAGCCGCGCCGTTTAAAAACATGTGGCATGAATTGCGCAAGGTAACTTGGCCTACCCGCAAGGATCTTGTGAGTTACACTGTTATCGTGCTCTTGTTCATACTGTTCATGGGCGCGGTCATCGGCCTGCTGGACCTGGGCGCTACAGCGCTTATGGATCTTCTGATCAGCTAACCCAAAGATAGGAGAGCCATATGACCGAAAAGAAAAAAGAACCCTGTTGGTATGTGGTACATACCTATTCGGGGTACGAGAACAAAGTCAAGGACAACCTGGAAAAGGCCGTTGAAAACAATGGCATGCAGGAACTGATCATGGAAGCCAGGGTTCCTGTGGAGGATGTCGTTGAGATCAAAAATGGCAAGCGGGTCAAATCCCAGCGCAAAATCTATCCCGGCTACGTGCTGGTGAAGATGATTGAGACCAGCGAAAGCTGGTATCTTGTACGGAATACCCGCGGCGTCACCGGCTTTGTGGGCCCGGACAGCAAGCCCATCCCCCTGACGGAGGAAGAAGTTGAGAAGATGCTCAACTGCGAAAAGCAGTCGGTGGAGTTCGGCATTGCCATTGGCGAGGAAGTTCGCATTCTTTCCGGCCCGTTGGAAAACTTCACCGGTATCGTTCTGGATGTTGACACCATCAGGCAGAAGCTGAGCGTCAAGGTTAAAATGTTCCTTGGCCGCGAGATGCCGGTGGAGGTCGCCCTGGACCAGGTGGAGAAGGTTTAGCTTTACCGCCGGGTTCCCGGCGTGAAGGTTGCGGCTTATGCCGCATGCTGCCGCCGCAAAAAGCGGCGGGTGGGAGGAACGAAAACCGTTCCGCATGACCACATTTTGTAGGAGGTGCCATCTTTTATGGCAAAGAAAGTCACAGCCCTCGTCAAGCTGCAGGTGAACGCCGCCAAGGCCACCCCTGCGCCGCCTATCGGACCCGCACTGGGTCAGCATGGCGTAAACATTCCCGGCTTTTGCAAGGAGTTCAATGAACGCACAGCCAAGCAGGCCGGCATGGTGATTCCCGTGGTCATCACTGTCTACTCTGACCGTACCTTTACCTTCATCACCAAGACCCCGCCCGTGCCCAACCTGATTAAAAAGGCTCTGGGTCTTGAAAGCGCCAGTGCCAAGCCCAATAAAGACAAGGTTGGCAAGCTTTCCAAGGCGCAGGTCCGTGAAATTGCCACCACCAAGATGCCTGATTTGAATGCCGCCAGCATTGAGGCTGCCATGAGCATGGTGGCCGGTACAGCCCGCAGCATGGGCATCACCGTTGAAGAGTAAAGGCCAAGGCGCGGAACTGGAGAGCAGCCATTGCTTCCCAACCGCTTAACAATGTGGGAGGACAGAGTGCCGCTACTACCACATGGGAGGAAAGTTTGACATGAAACACGGTAAAAAGTATGAAGACAGCAAAAAGCTGATCGATCCCCTCAAGGCGTATGATCCCACTGAGGCCATTGACCTGGTTTTGAAAACCAGCAAGGCCAAGTTTGACGAGACGGTGGAAATTTCCGTCCGTTTGGGCGTTGACCCCCGCCATGCCGACCAACAGGTCCGCGGAGCTGTGGTTTTGCCCCATGGCACGGGCCGTACTGTTCGCGTTCTGGTGTTCGCCAAGAACGACAAGGCAAAGGAAGCGGAAGCTGCCGGAGCCGATTTTGTAGGCGCCGAGGATATGGTGACCAAGATTCAGAGCGAGAACTGGTTCGGGTTTGACGTTTGCGTTGCCACTCCGGACATGATGGGCGTTGTGGGCCGTCTTGGTCGCGTACTGGGCCCCAAAGGCCTGATGCCCAACCCCAAGTCAGGTACCGTGACGATGGATGTGGCCAGGGCCATTTCCGACATCAAGGCCGGTAAAGTGGAATATCGTGTGGACAAAACGTCCATCGTGCACTGCCCCATCGGCAAATCCTCCTTCGGTATGGATAAGCTGGTGGAGAACCTCACCGCACTGATGGAAGCCATCAATAAGGCAAAGCCTTCCGCCGCGAAAGGCACCTATCTGCGCTCCGTATATCTGAGCAGCACCATGGGCCCTGCCGTGAAGGTAAACGCACAGAAGATTTAAGCTTCGCTTTCAAGTAAAAATGGTCAAGCGCTTTGCGCTTGACCATTTTTACTTGACTTGCACGATTCACTTGTGTGCCTTCACACCATCTTTCGCTTCTCTTGGATGGCGTGAGGCACACGGCCAGTGAATCGTGTAAGGAATGTTTGCTCCGCAAACCCCGCCCAACCGGCAAAGCCGGTCGATACGATTTCAAACGAGGGGGCGATAGCCCCCTCGTTGCTCCCCGATGTGATCCTATCGCCACTGATTGCAGTACGTTGTACTATTTGGAAGGGTTTTCCGATTGGAAGCCTTGAGATGTGTCATATATTGTGGTATACTGGGAAAAAGTTCAGGCTACGCCCGACATGAACATGAGGAAACTATGATGAAAATGCAGGAATCCGGCGAGAATTATTTGGAGTCTATTCTTGTTTTGTCACAGCAGAAGGGAATGGTGCGCTCCATCGATATTGTCAACGCCATGAGCTTCAGCAAACCAAGCATAAGCAACGCAATGCGTCGGCTGCGCGAAAACGGCTATATCAAAATGGACCGAAGCGGCTTTATTACATTGACTGATTTGGGCCGGCAGGTGGCCGAGAGCGTATATGAGCGGCACCGTCTTTTGACGGATTATTTAAAAAGCCTTGGTGTAAGCGAAAGCACGGCGGCTGAGGATGCATGCCGCGTTGAGCATGTGTTGAGCCAGGAAAGCTTTGACTGCATCAAGCGTCACATGGAATCCAAGGCATAGCGCACGCAAGGTTCGCCATCTCTTGAAAGTGACCATCCCCTGGTGCGCAAGGAGTGGAACGGCATGAGTTTGGAGATCAGCCTATTGGTGCTGATGGTCGCCGGCCTTGCAGCGGCTGTTCTTTTGTATTTAAGTGACAGGCGCAATTTCAAGCTGGAAACTGTGCGCCTGGAGAAGATGCGCAACAGCGACCTGTATGAGGAGCTGAACGACATCGTGCGCCGCCTGCGCAAACGGTATGTGGAGCAGGTGTGTATCCGGCGGGAATGCGTAGAGTTCAAAATGATGATACCTGCCGGCCGTCGGTTAGTCTTTTCTCTTGAAAGCAGGGGTTATCGTCCATTGTCGCCGCAAAGGCAGCAAACGTTGTGCCTGCTTCTGGGACAGGATCTGCCGGTGCTTACGGACAAGAGCCGTTATACGTTGCGCAAGGAAAAAAGGCCCCTTCCCAATGGGGAAAAGGCCGTGGAATACATATATACCATGAGAATCGGCTACAAGGATGCGCTGAACCGTGCACCATATTATATGCAGGGCTAAGCCGTCAAAATAGGTCCTATTTTGACGGTTCTCCCGCGAAAATGAGATTCATTTTCGCGGGTTTGCACTTTTCGCTTGCAGCCGCATTATCCTTCGCTTTGCGCGGTCAATGCGGCAGCGGCCAGCGAAAAGTGAAAGGAATGCCGGCTTCGCCGGCGCCCCGCTGCCCATCCGGCTCAATCGTCACGCTGGTTCGCTGCCGCTCGCAACCCCGGCGGCTCAATCGACGCAGCGCAAGCTGCCGCCTGCGCTGCTCGTTTCGCTCGCTTCCTCCGCTTCGCTTTATCCGCCA
>JAEZLW010000089.1 GCA_023415145.1 Bacillota bacterium
CATCATGAACTGAGACAAAGCAGCGAGCAGCGGCAGCAGGAAGAAGCCGTTATAGGCAACAAAAATGGAAAGCTGGACAATGAACAGGTTGATGTTTTGCCAGCCGGGCACCTTCTCCGTTTTTTCGGCATACAGGGGCACGGATGTCTTTAAAGTGCTGACCATCTTGTTCACGGCAGCCGTCGTGGTATCCTTGGTGGAGAAATCGTAGTTGATTCTTTGCTCCTCGCCAAGTGACTGGTTAAACGTATCCAGAGCAGCTCTTTGCGTCTCATCCAACTGATTATAAGCCGCTTGCCAGTTTTCGGGTGCCACCTGCTTGATGCTGTTCTCATCCGGCACAAGAGGCGCAAAGGGGCTGTCAGGCATCCAGATATTTTTTACCCAAAGCCAGCCCTGGTACTGAGGCTCATTACCGGACAGGTAAGTAAACACATGACCGGCGATCTGCTCATGCGCCAGAATGTTCATAGCGCCGAACATACCAAAAAGGATGGGCAGGGAAAGCAGCATGGGCAAGCATCCGGAAAGGGGGCTCACATGCTCCTTTTTGTAAAGCTCCATCGTTTTTTGATTAAGCTTTTCCTTATCGTTTTTGTATTTTTTCTGAAGCGCAGCGATTTGGGGCTGAAGCTTCTGCGTATTTCGCATGCTCTTGCGGCTTTTGGCATCCAGCGGCATCAAAAGCACGCGGATCAGCAGTGTAAAAAGCACAATGGACCAGCCGTAATTGCCGACAACGGAATATATGCCAAGCAATATCGCCTTCAAAGGTTCGTTCAGGAATGGAAACATGTGGGTTATTCCCTCCTAATAGTTGCGTTCGTGTCCTCCGGCACAGGATCATACCCACCTTTGTGAAAGGGATTACACCTCATAATCCGCTTAAACGCCATCCACCCGCCGCGAAGCGCTCCGTAGCGATCAATGGCTGTCATGGCATATTGGGAGCAAGTGGGTTGATAACGGCATGCATCGGGCAAATGCGGGCTGATATTCCGTTTATAAAAACGGATCATGGTAAGCATCAGGTGTTTCATTTGGGCGCGTTCCCTTCCCGAAGCAGGTTCTGCTTTTTCAAAAGGTAAGCCATCCCTTTTGCCAGCTCCTGAAACGATGTCTGCGCAATCCCCTGCCTGGCTACCACTACATACCAGCCAGGCTTAACCTTCTGCAAATATGGTCGGAAGCATTCCCGCAAACGCCTTTTCACACGGTTTCGAACCACTGCGTTGCCGATCTTCCTGCTAATCGAAAAGCCAACCTTCAGCCCGGCTCCCCTCGCATGCAACAGCACGATGTCTTTGCAGGCCGAGCTCTTTCCACGCCGGTATACGTACTGGAACTGTTTGTTTTTCTGTAGGCGGTATGTACGCTGCATGCAAAACCCTTCGTTTCAGGCAGGATCAAAGTGCCGCACGGCATGACCGCGCCATTGCCCCTTGTCAAAATGCCCTTTCATACTGGAAAAGCCCGTACCCACTGCGCACGGTGGCAAGCAACGGGGCGGGCTGAGCCATGCAGACTTTTGTTTCCACCATACGATCAAACAGTCAGAACCTTGCGGCCACGGCGGCGGCGTGCGGCCAGAACGCGGCGCCCGTTTTTGGTGGACATCCGGGAGCGGAAGCCGTGCACCTTGCTGCGCTGGCGCTTTTTCGGCTGGTAGGTACGGAACATGAGACAACACTCCTCGTTTTACAAAAGTCTTGTATCTGTGACGCGCACCGCATTGAGCGGCGCAAAATACCACAAAACAGCTATTCTAGTATACTAACCGGGCCTTTGCATGTCAAGAGAAAGTTTCTGTTTTTCAAGTCTCTATTCTTATGTTTGACAACATTCTCCTTCATGGGCACTTCGGATGCCTGTTTTTCTTGACAAGGGAGAATACCCTTGGCATAATGAAGCCATCCATCCATTGTGGAAAAATACGTAAAGATGCAGGAAAGGGGAAGAATGATGCCATGAAGAGCACCATCAAGGACATCGCCAAAAGAGCTGGCGTCTCCCCTTCCACGGTGAGCCGCGTCATTTCCGGCAGCAATCGGATCAGTGATGAAACGCAAAGCAAAGTGCGCGCCATCATGGAGGAAATGAACTACCGGCCAAATCTTCTGGCCCGCTCACTGGTAAACCGCACCTCCAACGCCATCGGTGTATTCTCTGCAATGAGTGCGGAGGAATCCATGAAGCATCCCTTTTTTGCCGAAGCGCTTCGCGGCATTGGTACAACGGCAGCCCGCCATGGTTTGCACCTACTGCTGGGAACCAGCGCCAGCCAGGAGGAGGATGGGCGCGTGGTACGGGAAATGATGTACTCCGGCATGATTGAAGGCATGATCCTTCTGTCCACTTTGCGGGACGATCCGGTGGCGGAGCTTATGCACCGCCATAGTTTTCCCTTTGTGGTCATCGGTCATCCGCGCCTTGGCGAAAACTACCACCGCGTGGACAGTGACAACGAAAAGGCCGGGCGAATGGTGACGGAGTACCTGCTAAAGCGCGGTCACAAGCGCATTTGCTATCTGGGAGCGGACGATTCCCTTAGCGTCACCGCAAAAAGGCAGGCTGGCTTTGAAGCCGCTCTTTGCGAGGCTGGAATACCAAAAACCCTGGAAACGTTATTGCCAAGCCCTTTGGCTTCGGGTGAAGATACGCTTCCTGTCTCTCTCATGTCGCGTGAGGGGCCTACGGCGGTGGTATGTCAGGATGACGCACTGGCCGTATGGCTGATCGGCACACTGCAAAAAGCGGGCCGGCGTGTACCGGAGGATGTATCCATCATCAGCTTTAACAATGCGGCGGTTTCCGCCTATACTTCCCCGCCGCTGACGACCGTTGAGGTGCACCCGTTCTTGCTTGGCGAAAAGGCGATGGCGTTGTTGTCCAAACTGCTCAAGGAGCCGGATGCAAAGCCCCAATGGATAGAAGTGCCGGTGGAACTGATTGAGCGCGGCAGCGTATGCCCGCCGCCCAAGTAAATTAACATGGAATGATCCAAGGGGAAATATTGATTTCAAGAGGTTAGTGGGTCCGCATGGCAATTTTTCAAAACCGCAAAGAACCCTAAGGGTGGCGTCACAGCGTTATGTCGGCCGTACGAGCAGCCTCATCATTCGCTTGGAGGTTCTGAGCGCGGATGCATCGCCGCCGGCCGGGTTACCCGACGGCGATACATACAATTCAATCTATCGGGGGAAGCCTCTGCCGTTCATCAGGAGGTCCCCTTTTTCATTCCCTACGTTTTATTGCCTCGTTCATTCCTCCATATCAAAAAGGTAAATGTATGCGGAGCCATGCTCCTTCGGATAGAAAAACAACATAAAGCGTGTATCGTTGTAAAAGGATACATCCCATTCCGACGCATATGGATTGTAAATGTCATACGCCTTGAGGATTTCGCCCGTATTCATGTCGGTAACGGTTACTGTGCTGGCGTCGCTGTACCAAAATTTCATGCCTGTGAGTGCCAGCAGCCTGCCGTCCGGTGAAATATCGTAGTCGATGCAGGAGCCCATTTCGTTGGCTTCTTCCAGTTTTTCCTGTACCGATTCGGGAAGCGGCGAAGATTGCAAGGTATTAATATCGGTTTTAAGGGCCGAGCCGTAGAGCGTATTTCCTGCCATACTGCATAAATAGCCGCTTCCCGTAATCCGGTGATCCGTGCGCGTCTTCAGGTCATATATGCCATAGCCCGCACCCCACTCCCAGCCGTAGACCTTATACACAAAGCGATACTCATCCAAAGGCCTGTACATATAAAAATCACGACATAGCAAAGTAATGTTTTCGTAATAAGTGTCTTCGTCTACCGGATATGTCACTTCGTCGTACCCAGCTTCGTCCGGCCACGGCACATATTTCAAAAACGTTTCATAACTGGCCCCTACCCAGTCATAGGTCATCGGGGGGGCAACGCCCTGGATCAAAAGTTCCATCCTGTAGGTAGCCAAATCCATGGCATAGAGGCTTCTGTCTGGCGCTTCGCGCACAGCCGTTTTTCCGCCGGGCATGATCATGAAACCACCCGGCACAGTGGTTATGTCCACTACGCCATCCGGCGAAACAGTTGCTTTGACATTGTAGAACGTGATGTCATAGTAGTCCGTATCTTCTGGCGTCAGCAATAAATAGAACATGCCGTCCTCAAAGCCCTGCTCAGGCTTGTTCATTGTGAATGGAATTGGCGTGCGGGAAAGGACCGTATCATCCCGTATGCCTAAAACGATAAGCTCTCCTTCTCCGGCCTTCTGCAGGATGATCACGCAGATATCCCCATTCAGCATCCAGACATAATCCACATCAGTCGCGCCGTCACCCAAGGCCACCCGAAGGTCGACCTCCTTCACGCCTTCGGGAATGACGGTGCCAAGTGTTATCTTCGAATCCGCAGAAGCTTTTTCGGAGCTTACAGATAAGGTTTGCGCATGCACTGGGCTGCTAAACAAGCAAAGGAACAGAGAAAGAACCAACAGCAGAAGAACCAATCGCTTTTTCATCGTGCATCCTCCTCGCTTGCTTTGCCTTATGCATGCTTTTATGTATAAATAGTCGTACAGCAACACATATTCTGCCTATTAGTATAGCATATTTGGCAACGCTTTTCCATTGGTGAAGCGCATACATTATCAAACATCATTACATGGCATGCGTCGAATCGCGTTGCTTTCAACTCCGTTTGGTTTGATTTAACGGTTATCCCTTCTTTAAGGCATTAAGCTGAATGTACAAACACATTGCCGATTGTTATTTGTGTTGTTATTCGTGAGAAATATTGCTATAATTTACTTGCACAATAGTGCTGCGCGGTTGAACCTTGATATTGCTCTGCGATACTGAAACCGCACCTCCCTAGCCAAAAAAGGCGCGAAATGCTAGGCATTTCATCGCGCCTTTTGCTATATTGATGCCCAGAGAGGAGGAAGCGTATGGGATGGCTGGAGAGGATGAACCAGGCGCTGGACTATATTGAGGAAAACCTGCAGGGAGAAGTCGACCTCCTGAAGGTGGCCCAAATTGCCTGCCAGTCGCTGTCGGGCCTGCAAAGGTTCTTTTCCATTGTGGTGGATGTATCCCTGTCGGAGTACATCCGCAGGCGGCGGCTGACTTTGGCAGCCTTTGAGCTGACCCACAGCGATATCAAAATCATCGACCTGGCTTTGAAATATGGCTACGATTCGCCGGAAGCCTTTGCCCGGGCGTTTCATGGCCTTCACGGCGTCCCCCCTACCACCGCGCGCGGCGAAGGGGTCCATTTGAAAGCCTATCCCCGCCTTTCTTTTCTACTGACGCTCAAGGGGGATGTTCCCATGGACTACAGGATACAAACCAAGGAAGCTTTTGTTGTGTATGGCATCGAAGGCGTATTCACCACCGAGAACCAGGAAAACTTTAAGGCGATCCCTCTTTTCTGGCAGGAAGTGATTAAGGACGGGCGTTTTGACAAGCTGGCTGCCTCCATTCCCGCCGGACACCCCAATGAAAACGGACTTTGTCCCATCAATGCCATCTGCAGCTACCGTGAGACCGGCGGTTCCACCTTTCCCTATATGATCTTTGCTTTTCAAACAGAAGGCAGCCGCATGGATGGTTTTACCAAGGCGGTTGTGCCCGCTGCCACCTGGGCTGTCTTCAAAAGCGACACGTATCGTATTGAGGATACCGCAAAAGCTGTTCAGGCGCTGAACCGGCGTGTCTATACCGAATGGCTGCCCAATGCGCCTTACGAACAGATGGAAGGCTTCGACATGGAGCTGTATTATGGCGAAGGCGACAAGTGCTGGTCGGAAATCTGGATAAGGGTCAAAGCGAAAAAGTAAACAAGGTTCACTTTAAGCCGCCCGCAGACTTTGCGCGGCGGCTTTTTTCATGTTTTTACATGTTATTTATGACTTATGGGATAAAAACAGACCCTGACATGCGTTTTTTGAAGGAAGCAGGCTTTATCATTCCTGTGCTTTTTCCAAAAAATTCGCCGCCATTTTACTTCTATTCTGCGTCTTTTTTGCTTCATTTCTTTATTATGGTGTTTACAGAGA
>JAEZLW010000095.1 GCA_023415145.1 Bacillota bacterium
GTGATGACCAGGCTACGCTCATGGCCTTTGAGAATGGCATGTCGGTGACATTTGGCATGTCGGCGTTTACCAACAGGGTATGCCGTACCATTCGCATTCTCTGCGAGGATGGCGAAATTTACGGCAATGATGAGGAGCGCCGTATCACAATCACGCGTTTTGCGTCCAACAGCGCCGATGCCTATACCGTGGAAGAAATCCGTACAGCCATACCGGACGGCGGTCACGGCGGCGGCGACCATCTGTTGGTTGACGACTTCCTGCGCACTCTAAACGGCGAGCAAACGAATAGCTGCTCCTCACTGGATGAATCCATCGAGAGTCATTTGATGGCTTATGCAGCAGAACGCAGCCGGCTTGCAGGCGGTGAGCGCGTAGCGCTGAATTCATTGCGGTAGCCAAGCAATTCTTGTGGGAGGTGAGGGTGTGCTGGTAAAACAAACGCAAGCGGCCCGCTGCAAGCGAAACGGGTTTTTATGGGAAATGCGGCGGCATAGGACCTTGTATCTCATGTGCGTGCCTGCGCTTGTACTCCTGGTGGGCCTGTGTTACATACCGTTCGGTGGCGTATGGATGGCTTTCACCAACTATAAGCTGCTCGACGGGATATTCGGCAGTGAGTTCGTGGGGCTGAATAATTTCCGGATGTTCTTCATCAGCTCGCAAGCGCTGCGCACAGTGGGCAATACCCTGATCATTAACGCGTGGGGACTGGTACTGGGCCTTGTGTTCCCCATATCACTGGCCGTTGCGCTCAATGAAATGCGAAAAGGCATATTCAAGCGCTTGACCCAAGGCGTTATGTTCTTTCCGTACTTTCTTTCCTGGGTAGTGGTCGGGGCCATTTCCTGGGCGCTGTTCAATTCGGATACGGGGGTAATCAACTCTCTCTTTGAGAGTATCGGCTTTACGCCGGTGAAGTGGCTGGCAAAGGGTGAATACTGGAAGGGCTTTTTGATCGCCTTTAATGTGTGGAAATGGAGCGGTTACAGCAGCATTGTCTACATGGCGGCCATGGCAAACTTTGACCCCAACTTGTTTCAGGCCGCCGAAGTGGACGGGGCAAGCAAATGGCAGTGTATTATTCACCTCACGCTGCCCATGCTCAAGCCGACCGCCGTGGTGCTGACGCTGCTGAGCGTCGGACGCATTTTCTACGGTGATTTCGGCATGGTGTGGGGCATCATCGGCAACAACCCGGTCGTCGGCCCATGGGTCAACGTCATTGATACGTATGTGTTTACAAGCATGCGTACACTGGGCTTTTCCTACACCACGGCGGTGGGGCTCATGCAGTCGGTTCTGGGCCTGATTCTGGTGACGACCGCAAATGCCGCTGCCAAACGAATCAACGATGGGGAGGGATTGTTTTGATGCGTTCTGAACTGCGCGCAAATCACCGCTCCGTACGCCACTCCCTTGGTGATCGTGTTTTCAAGGCGATTTGTGTCTCTTTTTTGCTTCTCTTTTCTGCCATATGCCTATACCCGCTGCTCCTGGTGCTGGGTGTTTCCTTTTCCGACGAGACGGATGTCTTAAAATATGGCTATGCCTTATGGCCGCGCAAATTTTCTACTGCCACATACCACTATATTTTTATGCTAAGCGGCAGCAGGATTACAGATAGCTACGGCATCACCATTATGACCACAGCGCTGGGCACCTTGGGATCGCTCTTGGTAACCGGCATGATTTCCTTCGCGCTGTCCATCAAGAAATTGCGTTACCGAAATGTGATTTCATTCCTTTGTAACTTTACCATTATTTTCAGCTCAGGGCTTGTACCTTGGTACATGCTTTGCACCAAGGTGTATGGATTTAACAATTCTCTGCTTGGGCTGATTGTGCCCAGCATGTTCAGCGTATGGTATATGTTCATGCTGCGTACCTTCTTCGCGGATATCCCGCCATCACTGTACGAGTCCGCAACGCTGGACGGCGCAGGGTATTTCAGCATCTTCTGGCGCATTGCGGTGCCCCTTTGCAAAACGGGCCTGTTGACCATTGGCTTTATGTACGCGCTGAACTATTGGAACAACTGGTGGAATGCGCTGCTGTTTATCGACCGCAAAGAGCTCTTTCCGCTCCAATACCTGTTGTACAATGTGCTCAGCAATGTCAACGCCATCAAAGGCGGTATGATTCCCGCAGGAGCCAGCTCTGTCAAAATCCCTGCTGAAACTGTAAAGATGGCCCTGACCATCATCACGATCGGTCCGATCATTCTGCTATATCCATTTATTCAGAAGTATTTCGTCAATGGCATCACCAGCGGCGCTGTAAAGGAATAGTTTCCCACTCCGTTTGCAAAGCCCGGATTGGGCTGCAATATAAATATCAGAGGAGGAGAACCCATGAAACGGATCGCTACCTTGGTATTGGCAATGCTGATGGTGCTGTGCTTGTTGGCGGGAACTGCAAGCGCAACAGAGAAGGTCACCATCCTGTATCCCGGCGAGGAGTCCGACCGTATGACCGAATTGCTTAATGGCGAGCTCGGAGCAGCCCTTTTGCAAGACCTGGATATGCAGATCGAAATGATCTACGTTCCCTGGGGCGATTACTGGAACATGAAAACCGCCAAGCTGCAAGCCGGCGATGCCATTGACCTGTACTGGGACGGTACCGGCAACATCAGCCAGGTGTACAACAGGCAGGAGTGCCAGCCTCTGGATGAACTGATTGCCCAACATGGCCAGGATATGCTGAAAGTTCTGCCCATCGAGCATATCAAGGGCGGCGGCTCCATCGACGGCAAAATCTACGCCATCCCCTCTGCTTACAAGCCCTTCTCTGCCATGCGCCAGCTTGTGTGCCTGCGCCAGGACATTCTGGAAGCCGTTGGCATGGACAAAGTCGAAACAGCCGAAGACCTCTATAACTATGCTGTGAAGGCTAAGGAAATGTTCCCCGAAATCAAGGGCGTTGGCGATCCCATGTATTATCCGCTCACGCGCTACTTCGCGGAAGATCCGCTCATTCTGTGCATCGCCAAGGATGAGTTGGTGGCTTACAACGAAACGACCAAGAAGGCTGTTAGCTACTTTGAGACGCAGGCTTTCCAAGACCTGTGCAAGTTCAATGGCAGCTTGGCGGCTGCCGGCCTGTTCTCCGACGAAGAAACCTTGAACTACGAAAACCGTGACGGCCGTATGGACAGCGGCAATTACCTGTGGCAGGAAGGCTCGCTGGGCAAGGATGCGGAACGCATCAATTCACTTCGCGGCAATGTGCCCGACGCGAAGCTGGCCACCTACCTGCTGGCGCCCGAAAAGCAAAAGTTCATTACTTCCGCTGGCGGCGAAGCGCTGTTCGTACCGAACACTGCCGCCAATCCGGCAGGCGCTGTCAAGTTCCTGAACTGGCTCTACTCCGATGTAAGCCACTACCGCCTCGCCATCTTCGGCGTGGAAGGCAAGGACTATGTGATTGAAAATGGCCGCATCGCACCCGTGGGCGATACGCTGCCGGAGCTCTTCTATGAGTGGATGTTCGACAACACCAACTACAAGGTTTTCTCCAAGGATGTATCCCAGGATTATGTTGACACATACCTCACCTGGGATAAAGACGCGGTCAACAGCGCGCTGCTGGGCTTCACTTTCAACAACGAGAATGTGAAAGAAGTTGAAGTCCGCCTGCAGGAAGCAATGACCGATTTCCGTCCGCTCATGACCGGCTTTGTGGACTTTGACGACACCTATCCGGGATTCATTCAAAAACTGAAGGATGCCGGCATCGATGAATACGTGGCAGAAGTGCAGCGTCAGATCGATGCATACATCGGAAAGTAACATACACTTGGCAATCCATAGGAGCCTGCCTCACGCCATGAATGCGAGAGGCAGGTTCTTTTATCCGATTTGGTGTGTAAACGGCGGAAATCAGTTAAAAAAGGAAGACCAAATCCAAGCAAGTCATAATCCACCAGGGAATGAGGTACTGCCTCATATCCTTCTTTTCAGGGATAGCTTAACGGGAGCTTATGGGAGAGGGGATGGTTGAGGTAACACACTCCATTTGAACACAGAATAGAATGATGTTGGAAAGCGGCAGGTGCCAGTGCATCTAAACCTGCACAATTTCCAAGGCGGGTTATGGCTGTCTGAAAGGAGCAACCATGGCACCTTATCAATGTGATTATCCTGATTTCCGATCTGGGCATTCACCCTGTCCGCCCGATTACCCCAAACCCCCGAAAAATCCACCTTGCTGTACCAAGCGCTGCAGTTGGATTGGCGAGGATTATGGCCCTGACCCTTTTGTGACAAATATCACGAGGGAGACCCTGGAGAATCCCTTCTTCAGGAAGGCGCTTTGGACGGGGCAGCATTTGCAGCTCACACTGATGTGCATTCCTCCGGGTGGAGAAATTGGTTTGGAAATGCATTCTTACCTGGATCAATTCCTCCGTTTGGAGCAAGGCCAAGGCAGAGTCATGATGGGGAGATCAGAGTACTGCCTGGATTATCAGCGGAATGTTGCTGATGATTATGCCGTTTTCATCCCTGCCGGAACATGGCATAACCTGGTCAACACGGGGGACGAACCGATAAAGCTGTATTCTATCTATGCGCCTGTCCAGCATCCCCCCGGCACCATCCACTGCACAAAGGCGGATTCTGACGCCGCCGAATAAAAATAGCTATAAAGACGAATGAATAACAGCCGTAATCAGCCTTTGGGATTGCCGCTCCTATATGGTGGCAATCCCTTTCGATTGGCTACACTAAACTGTACAGAAATGAAAAGTCATGGTATAATGATGTAAAACTGGAGGAAATTATCTCAATAACAGAAAACTGTTTTCATGGCGTAAAAGAAGATAAGCTCTTGCCTGTTTTTAAATGCTGTATGCAAAACTGTGGAGCGTTTCATGAAAAATGTTGTGATAACGGGCAGTACCCGCGGTATTGGCTTTTCCATGGCAACAGAGTTCCTGCGAGTCGGGTGTAACGTAACGCTGTCAGGCAGGAGTGAAGCGCTTACGCAGGCAGCTCGTACAGAGTTGTCGCCTTTCGAGGGGAAATATATCTACGTTCCATGCAACGTTCAGGAAAAAGCGAACCTGCAAAAACTCTGGGATGCTTCCTTGGCACAGTGGCGCACCATAGATATATGGATCAATAACGCTGGGCAAAACGCACCATACATGCTTTCGTGGGTGACAGGCGAAAACGACACCGAAAACATCATTCGTACCAATATTACTGGCATGATATACGGTTCTCAGATTGCGGCGGCGGGCATGACAAAACAGGGGCACGGCGCCATTTACAGTATGGAGGGCCTTGGCTCCAATAACATGATACAGGTAAAAACAATATTGTACGGCACCACCAAGCATGCGTTAACGTACTTTATGAAAGGGCTTGCCAAGGAACTGGAAGGTACCGGCGTAATAGCGGGACGGTTATCTCCAGGCATGATGCTGACTGATTTTATCACAAAAGCAACCAATGGCGAGCGGGCTGAGGTCATTGCAGATGAAAGGTTTAGAAGGATATTCAATATACTGGCTGATAAGCCTGAAACGGTTGCCAGGTATTTCATACCAATAATACTTGGAAACCAAAGGAATGACAGGCAGATTACCTGGCTGACGAACCGCAAGGCTGCATGGCGTTTTTTCACAGCAGGCTCCCGCAAGGGCAGGTTGATCTAGAACAGTTTTTTCATCAGCTGCGTCAAAATGCTTGATAAATCAAAGGTTTCACCGATGCTTGACATCGGTGTTTTGCTGTATTGGATGTCATGTTGATGGCAAAGTGTCAGAAAAGACTGCCATCCGATTTGTTGTGACATCGGATGGCAGACAATTTAGCATATGCGAATTTGGTGGGCAGCTCAATATGCACTCATTAGGATAATGGTGGTAACCTTGAATGATTAGTAGAGCGTTAACGGAGAGGTATGAATAAAGAACTTCATGGTGGAGTTGTAGTGACATATTCACATATATTATACAAGGCAGTTGGGGAGAGGGCAAACCGCATTATGATGACAACTCATACGTGGATTGTTTTTTTCTGGAGCCTGTCCATTTCCTTGATCACAGGGTCATCTGCCTCCGCATCCGTAATTAACACGTCCACACGCGAGAGAGGCGCAACAAAAGCACGGCACACGGTACCGAATTTCGTATGGTCGCACAGCAATACGGTTTGCTGTGCATTGTCCATCATGCATCTTTTTATTGACGCACTGTTGATGTAAGGATCAGTAATGCCCTGCTCAGGATGGATGCCAGAAGCGCCCATAAAAAACACGCCTGCCCGCATCTTGCTTATCAGTATTTCTGCCAATGAACCTACGATACCGGCGATTGGACCTTCATTTCCAACGTTTCCGCCGCAGACATATACCTCAATTTCGGGATTGCCGGTATAGAGTTTGTAGGCGATGTAGATACTGTTTGTGACAACGCAGACATTGTTGATAGAGATCAGCGCATCAGCCAGCAGATTGTTGGTGGAGCCGGCATCCAAAAAAAGTGTGTCACCAGGATGGATGAGATCCAGTGCCGCATGGACAATTCGTTGCTTTTGCGGGGTCATTTCAGGTTTGTTTCCAACATCCGGTTTCAACAGCAGCGCGCCGCCATTGATGTACTGCAGATGTCCGGCCTCGTCCAGGCGCACCAGCGCCCTGCGGATTGTGGCCGGAGACGCCTTTACCTGGCTGCATAAATCCGGAACTGTCATGTATTGATGTATACGTAAGAGCCGGATGATGGCTGAATCACGTTCATTCATATCTTCAAACTCCATCCATGTATTTACTTTCTAATAATAAGTGGATTCCTGTCGCCTGTCAAGCGCCATTCTCTCCCTTGCAATCAATCATATTCAAAAAGTGATTAAAATTAATCATAATATGATTGACAATAATCTTTTTTTCGTGTACGATGGTGGTAACAGATATGAAGGAGATTTCCTATGGAACAAACCCTGCTGGATTTTTTGGGCACGTCCAGTTGCCGGACCGATATCGGCAATGATACAGCAAGCTTTGTATTGAACCGGACGCTGATGGTGGACACAGGCTGGTGCAGCGTTCAAAACCTGCGTACCGCCGGCATTGAGCCGACGGAGATCCCTTATTTGCTGCTCACCCACTGGCACCATGACCATTATTTGTCCTTGCCATCCCTGTTGTTTTACCATTTGTGCATGAAGGGCTGCCTTAACCACCTGACGATCCTTGGACCTGAGGAGGATGCCGAACGCGTGGTTTCCCTTGCGCTGGATTTTCTGCAGGTTTCCCGTTTCTATCCTAACGCTGGAGCGCCGAAAGTAATTCCCCTTGTTGATAGCCAAAATTTTGAAACAGAGGCGTTTTCGCTTGTCACCACAGCGGCTCTGCACGCCGTGCAGGCTCTGTGTTATGTGTATACCGACAAGGCAAGTCACGTGAAGATAGGTTTTACGGGAGACACGGCTTATCAGCCAAGCCTTGGCCCTTTCTTCCAGGGTTGCGATATTTTGCTGCACGAAAGCTCCCTGGGTCCTGTCGCGGCGGACTTTGCCACAAATGCCCGTTATCTGCACTCCGGGGCACTGGATGCCGCCAGAGTAGCCAAGGAAGCTAAGGTTCCGCATTTGGTGCTGCTCCACGGCACCACGGAAAAGCGCCAAGCCTGCATTCACGCAGCCCAGACGATTTATGACGGAAAGGTCACCTGGCCTGAACGGGGCGACAGTTACCTGATTATGAAGAGCTGAAATCTTATTGTGGCCGATTGCCGCAATATGAAATAAAAAGGAGGTCAACCCATGAAACGTTTCCTTGTCATCCTTTTGCTTTCTGTCCTAATGCTGGGGATCCTACCCGCCAATGCCGAGCTGGCTACCGACACGAAAGCTGACCTTGTTTTCCAGACCTGGACCGTGGAAATCAAAGAAGTCATGGAGGCTCAACTGGCTGAGTTCAACAAGCTCTACCCCAACATCAATGTCAAATTCGAAATCCTTTCCTACAATGATTATTGGACAAAGATGCCTATCGCTATCGCTGGCGGGGCAGGTCCAGACATCTACATCATGACGCGCGCAAACTTTGACGCCTATGCACGGGCCGGGCAATGCTTGGACTTTACAGATGAGCTGGATAGCTATCCCATGCTGAAGGAAGACTTTGCCGGCATGCTCCCCAACGCCGTATCCACTTATCAGTACCATGGCAGGCAAATGGGCGTGCCGCTGTCAGTGGAATCAACCGGTATCATTTACAACAAAAGCATCTTTGAAAAAGCAGGGCTGCCTCTGCCCTCCGACATTGAGGATACATGGACATGGGATGACCTGAGGGAGATAGCGCAAAAGCTGACCGTACGGGAAGGCGATGAAACAAAGCAGTACGGGTACTATGTTCCTGCCAACCGTATGCCGGCGCTGGAATACATTTGGTCTACAGGCACTGAGCTTTTCAATGAGGACGGTACGGCAGCGATCTTTGCCAATGAACAGGGCATATCCGCGATGGAATTCTTGAATACCCTGATGAACACCGACAAGGTATCCCCGACCATCGCCTTCACACAATCGCAGACAGCCACTGACTTGTTCTTCTCCGGCCGCATTGCCATGATGAGCGTAAACTGCGCCAATATCAGCGCTTTCCGCGGAATTACGGACTTTGGCTGGGACGTGGCCGAAATGCCCAAAAATCCAGCGACTGGCCTGCGTTATGCTTCCTCCAACGTGCTGGGCTATATTGTTGGTCCCAATACGAAGAACAAGGAAGCCGCCCTCACACTGGTGGCATTCTTGGCCAGTGCTCCTATGCAGGGCATGTTCAGTGAAAAGGGTATCTATATCCCAGCCACCATTTCCGTGCAATCCCCTTACTTTGAGGGCAAGACTCCCGACAACATCAAAGCTTTCCAAAGGGCGCTGGACTACACCAAGCCCCTGGCCTTCTCGGAATATTTGCCCTATCAGCAATTTATATCCATCTTCACCAACGCTCTGACCAATACATTCAACGGCGTCAATACGCCTGCAGAGGCACTGACTATTGCCCAGGACGAAATGAATACTGTCATCCAGGAGAATATGGAGAACTGATCTGTCTGCCGGCGTGGGGGAGATTTCCCCCACGTTCGGCACGTGGAACCCTGTTTTCATCAAGCCATAAATCAACAGCTTTTTGACCGCCTTCAGCAACCATTATACAATGTTGCATTCCGGCATCAGCTTTGTCCGCAACACCGTGTGCGAAAGAAGGACCCGCATGAAGACGACTGTTAAGCAGGTTCAGCCAAAGCGCCTGCAGCTGGCCAGGCGGGAAGCAAGGGCCGGATGGCTCATGGCTTCCCCGTGGATTATCGGTTTCACTTTTTTTCTGCTCGCCCCCGTTCTGGTATCCTTATGGACCAGCTTTATGAATTACAGCCTGCTTTCCAAGCCCAAGTTCGCAGGTCTGAAAAACTTCGAAAAGCTGCTGAGCGATCCATTGGTGCTAAAATCCCTTTGGATCACATTGTATTACACGCTGCTTTCCGTACCGCTTACACTGGTGACTGGTTTTTTTCTGGCGCTTTTATTAAACCGCAAGATTCAAGGCCAAGCCTTCTTTCGTACAGTATACTACCTGCCCAGTATTTTAAATGGCGTGGCAGTCGGCCTGCTATGGCGGCAGGTGTTCAACCCGGACTTTGGTATCCTCAATTATGTCCTTAACCTTGTGTTTGCCGTGGGCAAGGTGGAATGGCTTAACGATCCTGATCTTGTGATACCAAGCCTTGTATTGGTATCCCTCTGGGGAGTGGGACGCACGATGGTGGTAAACCTGGCAGGCCTGCAAAGCATTCCCACAGCACTGTACGAATCGGCCGAGATAGACGGCTGTCCGGTATGGCGGCGGGTATGGAATATTACCATCCCCATGATGACGCCCATTCTGTTCCTGAATCTGATCACCGGGCTCATCGGTGCATTCAGGCGAATCGCTTCATCAATGACGTTGCGGTAGCCGCGCTTGAAACGGTGATGATGTCCTCCCAATGCCTGAATGAAGGCATTAAGGCCCGATGAGGTCACCGAATCAGTGACGATGGTCTGCCCTTTTTGGGCTCGCAGCAGTATCGCGGAAATCAGCGCGATCAGCCTGTTTCGGTTGATCTCGTGACCCAGGTGGTCAACGACAGCCACGCGGTCGCAATCCGTATCAAAAATCACACCCAAGTCTGCGCGTAGTTCTTTGACGGCTTTGCATACCGAGGCCATGGCCTCTGCGTTTTCAGGGTTGGGCACATGGTTTGGAAACATCCCGTCGGGATCCAGAAACTGGCTTCCCCGGGTTTGTGCGCCAAGCTGCGACAGGAGTTTTTCATAAAACCCGCCCGCGCCGTTACCCGCGTCCACCACAACATGCAGTCCGAGCAAAGGTTGCTTTTCGCAGGTGCAAAGCCCTTTGCGTATCCACTCTGCGAGCAAATCGGCATACGTCGGGATAAATGCAGACTGAACAATTGTGCCTCCGCCCGCAAGAGAACACATATCCAGATGCTGTGCACGCTGAAGCAACTCTTTGATATCATTTCCGGATAATCCGCCTGAGCGCACAAAACACTTGATGCCGTTGAGCTGATACGGGTGATGGCTGGCGGTAATCATGACAGCGCCATCGGATTCAAAGCCTTCCGTAATCGTACTCATGTACATGGCCGGTGTCGTACATAAACCGAAATCGATTGCCTGCGCACCTGCCAATGCCAGGCCTTGGGCTGTTGCTGTCAGCAATTTCTCGCCGGTAATACGCGAATCGCGGCCCACCGAAACAACGATGTCCCGGACAGGTTTCTGCGTTTTGCAAGCAATCCAGTGAACGAACGCGGCACCTACATGCTTTGCTACCTCCGACGTCAGTACAGCGTACTCTCCAACCGCCACACCCCGGATATCACTTCCGCTCCTCAAAGCCATCCAATCCATGTTTCGCCTCTTTCCTGTCCTTTTGTATGCACATGTCACCTTCGTTTTGGGCAGCAGAAAAAGACTGCACTGTGTGTTGCCAAAAGTGACAAATGCATTTGAACTTTTGGCATGCAGGCAATATTGCAGTTATCATCTTATCTATTTGCTGCACGGAAACATGTGCCGCCGCGCAACCGTTTAAGGCAGGTGCACCGCCGGATTTCGGTCACATAAAAGCTTACCTGTGATAGGGATAAGCACATCCCCTGAAAACCGGCGGGTACGCCTGTATTGCGTATGTTGTTACTGCAGCTCGAAAATGCGCCTGTAATTGTCGTCTATCGTTTTCATCTCATCGGCAGTCAGCTCCCATTCGCCTGCCTTTGCGTTTTCAATGGCCATTTCAGGCGTTGTAGCGCCCATGAGCGCGCATGTAACGCCGGGCTGGGAGAGCACCCAGTTGATGGCAACCTCGGGGATAGCCGCGCCGCGCGCATCACCGATCTCTTTGAGTATGCGAAGCAGCTCCTGCGCCTTGCTCCAGCCCGGTTCTTCAAAGCAGTTGTAGAATCCAACGCGCTGCTCTTTGCCGCCAGCCGTCGGTTTTGCCATTTTCCCCGACAAAATGCCGCCGCCAAGGGCGCCATACGTTACGCAGCCGATGTTGTTGGCTTTGCAAAACGCGATGACGCCGTTGTTCAGGCTTCTTTGGTCGAGCAGACTCAGCGGGGGTTGACAGCTCACAATGCCTGCGATTTCGATTCCGATTTTCATCTCTTCCGGAGAAAAGTTGGACACGCCGACTTCCCTGCAAAGGCCTTCCTTTTTCATTTTGGCAAGTTCATAAAGAGCGCCTTCGATTCCGTTGTTCGCATCCGGCCAATGAATCATATATAGATCAATATAGTCTGTTTGCAGACGCTTGAGGGACTGTTCCATTTCCCAGCGGACAAGTTTGGGAGACAGTGCTTTTATGTATTCGCCGGCTATGCGGTGGATGCCGCACTTTGTTGCCAGGCACACTTTTTCGCGTCTGCCTTGAATCGCTTTTCCGACTGCGATTTCCGATTCGAAATGCTGGCCGTATCCGGGGGCTGTATCGATCATGTTGATACCCGCGTCGATCGCCGCCTGAATCGCCTTGATTCCCAGGCCGACATCCACTTCACCGAAAAAATCGTTGCCCAGTGCCCATGTTCCCTGTCCGACAACCGATACGTCCAGACTGCTGTTTCCGAGTTTTTTGTAGCGCATACGATTACTCCTTATCCAATTTCTAGTTCTATGTTTTCATGTGTAAGTTGAGCCGATAGCCGGCTTAACCTGCGATGAAAACGAGTACGAAAACACTTGCAGCACTATTTTGACACAATTCATGACATATGTCAATACACCAATATGTGCTGTTTGGAAACATGTTACGGGTTGTATGCCGAAGAATGAAATGGTATGCTAGGTGTAGATTCAATCGAAGTTTATACAGACGGTCAGCAATGCCGGGGCCGGGCAAAAAATTTTTTCAAAAGCCATTGACAAATGTCATAACACATGATAATTTGTTCTCAAAAGCAAAGTTCATGACAAATGCCAATAGGGGATGTATGGAGTATCGTTTTACCTTGTCAGAAACAAGACGAGGTTTTAACCGGCTGTATGAGACCGGTTGAACATAAAAAATAAGGAGGATAGCCCAGGATGAAAAAACTACTACTTGTCGCGATGAGTCTGGTGCTGGTGCTCTCAATGTTCGTTTCCCTAGGTTCGGCCGGCGAAGCTGCGAAAAGCACGGAGGGAATGAAGATCGCTTATTTCGTTTCCACGATGGCCAACGAATTCCATCAGGCGCGTGCGCAGGCTGCCATTACTTACGCGAAGGAAAAGTATGGCGCTGAAGTTACGATCCTCGATGGAAAAAGCGATGACAACACCATGATCAGCAACGTTGACTTGCTGGCCACCTCGGATTACGATGGCGTTTCGCTGCATGTTTGGGAACCCGAAGCGGTTTCGCCGCTGGTTAAGAATGCAATTGATGCGGGCATTGCGGTAACAACGTTCTTCAGTCCGTTGGGAGATACCGGCATTCCGGTATTCCGTTCAGATGAGGCAGGCGGCTCGTTTGCCATGGGCGCAAGCGCTGCAAAGCAGTGGGTTGCCGCGCATCCGGATCTTAAGATCGTGACTGTTCAGTTTGGCTGGCCGGATCACACCGAAGTGAAGAGCGGCCGTACCGATCCGTTCGTGGCCGGCATCGAGAGCGTTGTTGGCGCTGGCAACTACACAAACCTCGGCTGCATCGACTCCAAGGGCAGCGCGGACGCAACGAAAGAAGCCATGGCCAACATCCTGATCACCAACCCCGAGGTGAATATCATTTACTCCGAAGCCGGCGACCTTACCCCTGGCTGTATGGCAGCTCTGGTTGACGCCGGCAGGGGCGTGATGAAAGACGGCGCGCCGCTGACTGAGGTCGTGGCGAGCGTTGACTGCCCGCTGGGCGAGCTGAAGGATATCTACAATCCCAACAGCTCCCTGAAGATGTCGCTGGGCCTTCCGCCGATCCAGACGTCCGAGAAGATTATCGACATCATTGTTGGCGTGTACCGCGGCGAAATCGCGCAGATTTCAGATCCCGCGGAAGAGCTGTTCGGGGACGTGTTCGTTGTAGACTACTACAACATTAAGCTGCCTGAAGTGATTACGTGGTACAACGAGCAGTTCGGCACCAGCCTGACGGAATCCGACGTAATGTAACCAATGGTCATAACGACTTCCGAAAAAATGCTTGGGAGGAGCCGGTTTTCGGCTCCTCCCAAGTACTCACAGGATGGTGATAATATCAATGGAAGAGTGCGTATTGCAAATCAAGAACCTGGTCAAGGATTTTCCGGGCGTCCGTGCTGTCAATGATGTAAGTTTCGATATCAAGTGCAATACGATTCATTGCCTTGTAGGCGAAAACGGTGCCGGGAAGTCTACACTCATCAAAATACTGACGGGTGCTTACGAACGGACCGACGGCATTATTCTATTGAGTGGAAAAGAATACTGCGCAAGAAGCCCGAAAGAAGCAAGGGAAAAAGGCATCAGCACGCTGTTTCAGGAGCTTAACGTTGTAGACCAGCTTACTGTAGAACAAAACCTGACACTGGGCATTGAGGATTCGCGCTTCGGTTTTCTTAGGAAGACAGACAAAGTCAAAAATATTGTATCGGTGCTCAAAGAGCTTGAACCAAGCATTCATCCCAAGGAAAAGGTATCCAGGCTGAGCGTAGCAAAGAAACAGATTATAGAAATTGCAAAAGCGGTTGCGTCGCAGACGGATATCATCATTATGGATGAGCCGACGGCTGCGCTTTCTGAATCGGAAATATCACGATTGTTTACGATCATAAAAGGCCTGAAGGAAAGAGGCGTTACAGTCATCTATATTTCGCACAGATTGGATGAAATATTCACGCTGGGCGACTATGTTACGGTCATGCGGGACGGGCAGCACGTAGACACAAAGCCCATTGCCCAGATCAAGAACCGCTCGGAACTTATCCGGATGATGATCGGCAAGACGGTCATCGAATCCTATCAGCCCAAGGAAGAACAATTGAACGAAAAGCTGCTGGAACTGAAGTGTGTTTCCAACCATAAGCTCAATAACATATCCCTGACTGTCAACAAAGGTGAGATTGTCGGGTTCTACGGGCTTGTCGGCGCGGGGAAAACCGAGCTTGCGAGGGCTATTTACGGCGCTGATGATTACACGGGCGAAATACGTTTGAAGGGGCAGAAGCTTGGCTCAACACCTGAGAAAACCATTCGTGCGGGCGTTGCGCTTGTGCCGGAAGAACGCAGAACGCAAGGCTTGTTTACCTTGCTCACCATCAAGCACAACATTACCGTCATGAATATGAATAAGATATCCAGATATGGGCTGATCAATTCTGCCCAGGAACGGAATACCGCGAAGAATTACATCAAACAGCTCAACATCAAGACGGACACAATGGATAAGGAAACGTCCAAACTTTCGGGCGGCAACCAGCAAAAGATCGTGTTCTCCAAATGCCTGTTTGCCAATGCGGACTTATTGATTTTAGACGAGCCGACGCGGGGGATCGACGTAGGTGCCAAAGCAGAGATTTATTCCATCGTTCGGGGACTGGCCAAAGAGGGAAAAACCATATTGTTCTTTTCATCCGAATTGCCCGAAATACTGCATTCGTGTGACCGCATTTTCCTGCTGTATGAAGGCGATATCAAAGCAGAGCTACGTAACGGGGAGGGAATCGACACGCAGGATATCATGCATATCGTGACAGGGGGAGATGCCTCATGAAAAAGAATGCAGCGAAAATCATCAACCCTCCCATTTCCACGGGCAAGTTCAGCAATGAAACGTATCTGAATATGGTCATGTTTTTTGTCTTGATCGTGTTGTTCGGCTTGGGGAGCATTTTTATCAACAACTACTTTTCTATCGCTACGGTGCTCAACATTATCGCAAACAACTGGTACATCGTTATTTTGGGTGTCGGTGTAACGTTCCTTTTGGTGTCAGGGCATTTTGATATGTCCATCGGCGGCACTGTGGCAATGGCTGGGGTTTTGTCAGCGTTTTTTTGCCAGACGCAAAACGCAGGATTTTCGGAAATGGGAAGAGGGCTCAATCTTCCGTACGGCATTGCAATACTGCTTACACTGGCCTGCTGTTTGGTGATTGGTTTGATCAATGCGTTTTTTGTTGCGAAACTGCGCGTTGCTTCCATCATCGTTACACTGGGTACGATGTTGATTGCGCGCGGTGTCGGACAGGTGGTTGCGATGGGTGCACAGCGCAGCGCCGGACTTCCGGATGTTTATGGTGTCATCGGGAACACGCCGATTATCGGCCCGATCAAAATAGCGGCAGCCATCGCAGCGCTGCTGGTTCTGATCGCTTTGTTTCTGGAAAAGAAAACGGTGTTTGGGCGGCGAACGTATTTGATAGGCGCAAACAGGGAAGCGGCGCGGCTTTCCGGCGTGAAGGTGGATCGGCATATCGCGCTGCTGTATATGCTGAGCTCGCTGCTTGCCGGCATCACGGGTATTTTGCTTGCGTCCGAAATGAAGGCGGGCATATCCACCCGCGGAACGGGATTTGAATTCAGCGCGCTGGTGGTAACACTTTTGGGCGGCGCAAGCATAAACGGCGGCATCGGATCGGTGCTGGGCATGGTGATCGGTGCGCTGATACTCGGCGTCGTGTCGTCCGCAGCGTACGGGATGCTGCTGCGGCCGGAATGGCAGTTCATTTTGTTAGCGATCGTTACGTTCCTGGCAATCATCGCGCAGCGCTATTTGCTCGACCGGCGCGGCAGATGATTGCGCTTAGATCATATGCATTGACTCGAAAGGAATGAAACCATGTCAACAGATAGAACGAATAAGATGAAGCGAGTCGTGAAAAGCGCATATGTTTATGTCATTTTGCTGCTAGTCGTGATTGTGCTCAGCCAACTGAAAGGCCAGCTTTTTCAACGGGGCAACTTCCTGTATCTGCCGAATGTTACCAGCTTGCTTCGGATGTCTGTGCCGACCTTGATGATCAGCAGCGTTTTCACCTTGATTTTCATCACGGGAAATATCGACCTTTCCGTAGGCAGCACGCTAAGCCTGACTACTGTAACGCATGCACTGCTGGTGCTCAATGGCTTTCCGTTTTTCCTGTCATTGGTTTTGGTGGTCATCCTGGGTGTGGTATTGGGCGCGATAAACGGTGTATTGGTCATGAGGCTTCGCATTACACCTGTCATCGCAACATTGATCACGATGAACGCGTATCAGGGCATCGCACGATATCTCGTACCGCCGGGAACATCGTCGATCACGAGCACTTCGACGTTAAAGATGCCGGAGTGGATGGGATACTTCTCGAAAACCCCGGTGTTATTGGGCGTATCGTGGGCGTTTATCGCAGCGATTGTGCTGTTGATCGGCCTTGTGATTCTTCAGAAAAGGACCGTGTTCGGCAAGTATTTGGTCGCGATCGGCGGAAACAAGACGGCGGCACAGCTTTCGGGCATTAATGTCGTAAAAACGGTAAGCATTGTGTATGTTTTGATCGGTGCCATTTCCGCGCTGGCGGGCGTCGCCAGGGCGAGCTACCTGTTAATCGGCAATCCGTATACCGGTTCCGGCGTGGAAACGGATGCGATCATCGCGTGCCTGCTCGGCGGAACGGTGTTCTCGGGCGGTGAAGGATCGGTTGTCAAGTCGTTTGTGGGTGCGCTGATTATCGTATGTCTGACGTTCGGGCTCAAGTCTGTGATCCCGGAGTATTGGCAGATGCTGGCGACGGGCGTTGTGCTGGTTTCCGCGGTAGCGCTCAACCACATGCTTTCCAAGGAACACGCCATAGCCTAAGGGATCAGCCGACGCCGCAAATGCGGATCGGATCAACCAGGGATTGTATTATAAGGAAGAAGTGGGATGCGCGAACTGTCGCATCTGGAGGAGCAACAATGTACGAGGCAGACAAACGTGAAATCATACACACGGCGCTTGAGATCAAAAGCTGCGGGCTGATCGCGCTTTCTGGCGGTAATGTAAGCGTTCGCAAAGAGAACGGCGACATCATCGTCACCCCCTCCGGAACGTCGTATGAAACGATGCGGGAAGACGACCTGATTGTGTTCAAAGCAAGCGGAGAACGTATCGAAGGCACGCTCCGGGAATCGGTGGATACGGTTGCGCTCAAATACATTTACGACCAGCTGCCGGAAGTTAATGCGATTATCCATACGCACCAGCCGTATGCCACCGCGGTTGGGCTGATCGGAGACAAGTTTCCGGCGGCGTTGACAACGCTTGCCAACGTTACCCTGGGCGAAGTCAATGTGGCGCCATATTGTTCGGCCGCGAGCCTGGATATGGGTGTGCAGGCCGTGAAGTATTTGGGCGGAAGGCGTGCAGTAATCCTCAAGCACCACGGCGTGATTGCGGTGGGCGAAAAGCTCAAGGATGCGCTTTACGCAGCGGTTTACATGGAGGAAGCGGCAAAGGCGTATCTGGCCGCGAAAGCCGCCGGTGAAGTCGCCATTATGACGGAAGAACAAACCGCGGATGCGGTTGAGATTCACAAAACATATGGGCAACGGAAGTAAAAGCAAATTCCCCTTCGAAGCTTAACGCGCTCCCCGCTGAAAAACTCCCGATTCCATCACTGTTTGGAGGAAAGATCATTGTACGACATTAGGGAAATCCCAATCGGACTATATGAGAAAGCACTCCCGACGTATTTATCCTGGGAGGAACGGCTGGCATCATCCAAGGAGGCCGGATACGGTTTTCTGGAGATGAGCGTAGATGAAACCGACGCTCGCATTGACAGGCTCAAGTGGTCGAAAGCTGAGAAGATCGAACTTAAGCAGTGCATGCAAAAGCTGAACATGCCCATACTGACCATGTGTTTAAGCGGGAACAGGCGGTTTCCCATCGGAAGCGAAAACATGGAAACGAGATTGCGTGGCATCCAGCTCATCAAGGATGCGATCGATTTTGCCCTTGATCTGGGCATTCGCATCATTCAGCTGGCGGGCTACGATGAGTACGCAAACCCGAGCAATGACGCAACACTGAACAATTTCATCGCTTCTTTGGAGGAATGCATTCAATACGCAGAGAGTCGAGCCGTTATGCTGGCGATGGAAACAATGGAAAACGAGCTGATGAATTCCATTCGCAAAGCGAAGAGATATGTTGA
Source organism: Bacillota bacterium (assembly GCA_023415145.1). Taxonomy (GTDB): domain Bacteria; phylum Bacillota; class Clostridia; order Christensenellales; family Aristaeellaceae; genus JAEWAH01. The sequence goes on from JAEZLW010000095.1 coordinate 18,658, forward strand.
CACATTTCACTCGCCTTGGTTTAAAATCTACCCGGATATCGGCAATCTGACCGCCACGGGGCAGGATATCGAGTCTGATTATGTAAGCGGCAAGAATGACATTGTCGCCCTCCATTTAAAGGATACCCGGCCGGGTATTTTCCGAAAAATCCCATTCGGCGAGGGAAACGTGGATTTCGTTTCGTTTTTCAAGCTGCTGATCCGGGAGAAGTATCTGGGTCTGTTCGTCGTGGAAATGTGGTCGGACGAAACCGAGGATTCCATCCGGCAGGCGAAGAACGCGAGAATCTTTTTAATGGAAAAAATGAAACGATCCATTGAACAAATTCAATTGGAACACGTATGCTGACCGACGGAGGAGGGAAACCATGAGAGAGATCGGAATCAAACGGCTCACGAAGGAAAGATTTGAACAATATGGCTCCTACGCAAGCATATTGGAACCCAGCGGGGCGTTCTTCGGCGAAGAGCCAGTTGTGTTTTACCACGATATGGTGCAGCAAAGCCTTGGTTTTGCTACCCAGGCATCTTACTCCGCATGCGTGGTCAATCAGCGTGAAAACATCATCACAAACGCGGAAGTGCATGATTATTGCCACGAAACGATCCTTTGCCTGGACGGAGACTATCTGATGCACGTCGCGCCCGCAACGTTCGATAAAGAAATACCATGTGATAAAATAGAGGTATTCCTCATCCCCAAAGGAACACTGGTCAACGTGAAAGCGGGCGTATGGCATCAGGCGGGTTTTCCTTACCGGTGCGACCAAGTGCATATCCTTTGCGTTTTACCGGAGCGGACCTATCAAAGAGATTGCTATTGCTTCGATATCCCAAGTGAGCATCAAATCGCGGTGCTGGATACTTTTGTCGATTGAAAAGGGCGCTTCGGACCCACTGGACGTATGGCCGTGACCGGCGTCAAAAGTGCACTGTGCTGGATTTTTGCTTTCCGGCAATAGCTATCAGCCAGAGCACGACGGCTAAAGCCTGTATGCAGTTTTTAAGGATTGAAATGAATTGGGGAGACTGCCATCAATGAACAAACAATATCTGCTTGGCCTGGACAACGGCACCACGGTGACGAAAGCGGCGCTGTATCACATCGGCGGCGATGAGATCGCCGTTTCAAGCGTGCAAGTCAAGCCCATTATGGAAAGGGTAGGGTTTGTTGAGCGCGACATGAATGAACTCTGGTCTGCGAACGCGAAGGCCATCGTCGATGTCGTCAAAAAGGCAGGCATCGATGCAGCGGACATTATCGGCGTCGCGGTGACGGGTCACGGCTGCGGCGCATACTTTGTGGACGTGGAAGGCAGGCCGGTCGGCAACGGGATCCTCTCCACGGATACGCGCGCAAAGGAACTTGTGGAACAATGGAACCATGACGGGACCTATGAAGCGCTTCTTCCCAAAACGATGCAAATCATATGGGCCGGACAGATTTTACCGATCGTGGCGTGGCACAAAGCGCAGAAGAAAGCGATGCTTGACAGGGTGAGGTGGGTATTCCCCTGCAAGGATTATATCCGGTTTTGTCTTACAGGTGAAGCATACGTGGAGTTAACGGATATTTCGGTGGCCAACGGCGTCAATCTCAATACGATTGATTACGACGATTCGATATTTGAGGCGTTCGGCATTGCGGACTATCGGCACATTTTCGCACCGCTTAGAAAATGCACGGACAAATGCGGAATGGTCAGCAAATCGGCTGCCCGGCTCACGGGACTTACGGAAGGCACGCCTGTCTTTGGCGGGTTGTGCGATGTCGCGGCGTGCTGCATCGGGACCGGCGTTATCTCTCCGGATAAGATGTGTATGGTAGCAGGCACATGGAGTATCAATGAGTTTCTTTCTGAAAAACCGATCGCATCGAAAGAATTGTTTCAAAACGCGCTGTACTGCATGGATGGTTACTGGATGATACTGGAAAACAGTATGACGTCTGCGGGGAACCTGGAGTGGTTTGTGAAAAACTTTATGGAACGGGAAAAGGCGGAAGCACCACAGAGCGGTAAAAGCGAATATGAGGTGGCCAACGAATTGGTGGCAAGCGTACAGCCGGACGAGTGCCCGATTATATTCTTGCCTTATCTTTATGGAACGAACGTCAACGCGGATGCAAAAGCCTGCTTCTTCGGCATCAGCGGGCTGCATGAAAAAGCGCACATGCTGCGGGCGATTTATGAAGGCGTAGCATTTTCACATCGGGCGCACATGGAAAACCTGCTGCGCTTCCGGGAAACGCCAAGCAGCATCCGCATTTCAGGCGGGGCTGCGCGGTCAAAGGCATGGGTGCAGATCTTCTCCGATGTGCTGCAAATCCCCATAGAAATTTCAGCCGTGCGCGAGCTTGGCACATTAGGCGCAGCGATATGCGCCGGCATAGGCAGCGGAAAACTGAAGGATTTTTATCAGGCAGCAGACTTGTTTTCGAAAGTGGCGTATACCAGCACGCCAAACCAGGATAACAAAAGTATGTATGATGCCAAGTATCAGCGATACAAGAAACTCAGTCAAATGATGGACGTGGTATGGAAAGAATAAACGTGTCAAAATGTGGCCGTTGTGATATACTATAACTTGAAAATTTTTTTAAACACGGGGTTTATAACATGGAATCGAAATTTGACATGCAGATGATGGTACAGACCGCGAAGATGTACTACCTTGAGGGATTAACGCAGCAAAGCATTGCCAAAGAGCTGGGCATATCCAGGTCTTATATTTCGATGCTCCTTTCCGAAGCCCGCGACCTTGGTATCGTCAATATCAAAATCAAGAACCCGATAGAAAGCAATACGAAACTGTCAACCGCGTTGCAGGATGCATTCGGTACGCCGAACTGCTTCGTTACGCCAACCGTCGTCACCGCGCTGCTGCCGCTGACCAAAATCCTTGCCGCGCAGGGTGTGAATGTAGCCGAAAAGCTGATCGAAAGCCACTCGACGGTCGGCGTTGCCTGGGGGCTGACCTGCTATGAGTTTATGAAGGATTTTCCCAGCAATACCAACTTGACCGATGTGAATGTCGTACCGCTGATCGGCGGATCCCACCACTTGTCGTCGGAATTTCAGCTCAATGAAATGGTACGTTTTTTTGCGGAAAAGCTCAAAGGAACACCGTCGTTTATTTATGCCCCCGCGCTTGCTGAGTCAACGGAAATCAAAGCGCTTCATATGAAGAGCCAATACATGCAGTCCATTGTTGAGAAGTGGCGTAAAATTGACGTTGCTATCGTTGGCGTGGGTTCGCCGCCGGAGTATTACAGTGACAAAAGCGAGTTCGACCCGTATACGTTCAAAACCTTATATGATCAGGATCCGGAAAGAACAGTCGGCGACATATGCGCAAGACGTTTCAGCATTCAGGGAAAATTCCTGAACAATGAATACAACGAAAGAATTATGGGCATCGACGAAGAGAGCTTGAGAAATGCGAAATGCGTTCTGAGCATCGCGGCGGGCCAGCACAAAGTGTTGTCGATTATCGGCGCGCTGCGGCTGAATATCATCACGCATTTTGTCACAGACGAAAATACGGCCAAGGCTATTCTCAAGCTGGTTTAACCCCTGCAAAGCAAATCAACAGCGTATCAAAAAAGTGGCGATGCCACTTTTTTGAGTTTTTCCCTCGCCGCACTGCACAAAGGCTGTGCCTTTGTGCGGCCGTTTGCTCAGGCAAGGTAGGAATTTCTTCGAAATTCCTGCGAAAACCACCGCACATGTCGCTGTTTTTCGATTTAGCATTGGATGACTTCGGCCCTCCAATACCTCCATAAAGGTTGTTTGACGGTCTGCAACAAGCCGCGGTTTTGCACCGCGGCTTGTTTTTTTATCCGTTCAATACGGCCAGCGCCGCGCTGCGGTCGGTGATGAGAACGTTGATGTGTTTGCCCTTCAGCGCGCCTGTGATAACGTCCTTCTTTTCCTCGCCGCAGGCAACGCCGATGACGGTGGGAATCTTGCGCAGGTCTTTGAGGGAAATGGAGATCATCCGGTCCATGATGGGCGTTTCGCAAGGCGTTCCGTCGATGCTGATATAGCGGCCGCAGATATCGCCGACCGCGCCTTCGCTCCGAAGTGTTTGCGCGTCTTCCAGGCTGATGTGGCCCGACCTGAATTGCGCGCTAAGCTCGGGGCGCGTCGAACCCAAGCCGACAACCGCCACATCTGCGACGGACAGCTTGCGAAAGTGCTCTTGTATGTGCGGTTCGTCCATTAACAGATCGCGAAGGATCTTGCTTTTGACCATGAACGGAGCCTGAAGCAGATAGCTGTCGCCGTTGAATGCGTTTGCAAGCGTCAGCGCGAGTGCGTTTGCGTCCGTGTCCTTCGTTTTATTGCCGATGCCGCCGAGCAATTGGATAACGTCTATCTTTTTATTGGCATCATGACGTATGTTCTTTACAACATAGCTTAAGGTTGTGCCCCAGGCAATGGCCAGAAGAACACCATTTTCCAAAAAAGATTCCAGGAAAATCGCTGTTGCAGCGCCTACGTTCTGCTTACTCTCTTCCAGATTATGGCTGCTCGGCGCGACGATGACGCGCGAAATGCCAAACCGCTCTTCAATCTGTTTGCCAAGCTCAATTCCCTGAGACGAAATGTCATCGATCCGGATTTGTACGATGCCCGACGAGATCGATGTTTTCAGCAAACGGGAAACGGTTGGACGTGATACATGTACTTTTTTTGAGATCTGATCCTGTGAAAGCCCGTCAATGTAGTAGAGTTTCGCGACTTTTATGATGAGATCTCGTTTTTCATTGCTCGATTGCATTTTTGATCACTCCTGTTGGCGATGATATCAATATATCGTTATCTTCATGAAAAGTCAATAGAAAACAAGAACAAATGACAAATTAATAGAACGAATGAACATAATATCACTCGGTATTTCATCATCACTCCAGAAAACAGCATTTAGGCGTGAACAATTGTTCAATTATCATCAAAATAGTTGACATTGCTGAACGCAAGGGATATATTGATGATGTACTAATTGCTGGAGTGTTTTGTATGATAAAAGTTTCTGCATCCATCTTGTCGGCAGATTGGTTGCGATTGGGTGAAGAACTAAAAAGAGTGGAGGAGGCAGGATGCGACTGTATTCATATTGACGTTACGGATGGGCATTTCGTGTCCAACTTGACGATGGGGATGGACATCGCGCGCGCGGTGAGCGGATATACGAAGCTGCGTGTCGACGTACATCTGATGATTTCCGAGCCTGGCCGTTTCATCAAGGCATTCGCCGATGCCGGCGCGGACTCAATCACATTCCATGCTGAAGCGACGACTCACGCCTTTGAACTGATCAACGAGGTGAAAAAGCACGGGAAGCTCGTCGGCGTTGCGCTTGACCCCGCCACACCGGTGGAGACCATCGAGCACTATCTGGACCGTTTGGATATCGTTTTGCTGGTTTCGGTCTGCGTTGGCTTTGGCGGACAGGCGTATATCGACGCGGTTGATGAAAAGCTCAGGCGGCTTGCTGCAATGCGGGAAAGCAAAGGGCTTGCGTTCGAAATCCAGGTCGACGGCGGGATCAATGTGAAAAACGGCCGGGAGAAGCATATGCTCGGCGCTGATAATCTGGTGGGCGGTTCAATGGTATTCTTGGCGAACGATTTGCCGGAAACGGTTCGGGCGCTGAAAGAATAAAGCAAAATATGATGGTATGCAGGAGGGGTAAGCATGAGTTTGAACAGTGATAATCTGAAGGATAAGGTATGCGTGGTTACAGGCGCGGCCAAGAGCATCGGGTTTGCCATTGCGGAGAAATACGCACAGCAGGGCGCGAAAGTTGTACTGATTGACATTGACCCGCTGGTTGAAGAGTCCGCCAAATCCTTGACGGATAAGGGATATACGGCAAAAGCCTATGTGCTGAATATCACGCAAAGAGATGCCGTGCTGGAGTGTTTTGAAAACATCACCGCAACCGTTGGCGACATCTACGCGCTTGTGAACAACGCAGGCGTTGTGGATACGCGTCCGTTTGAAGAAAACGACGAAGCGATCCTGGACAAGATGTTCAAGGTGAACGTCTACGGCAGCGTCTACTGTATTCAGGGAGCCCTTCCCAGCATGAAGAAAAACAAGGGGGGCAAGATCATCAACTTCGCATCAAAATCTGGAAAAACCGGCTCCGCGCTGATGGCACCCTACAGCGCTGCCAAGGGCGCGGTGATCGTTCTTACGCAAGCACTGGCGTTTGAGGTCGCCAAATACGGCATCAACGTAAACGCCGTTTGCCCAGGCATAACGGACGCAACCGGCGTATGGTCGTCCGTCAGCAAAGGCTATATTGAAAATATGAAAATGGACCGTGAAGCAATCGTAAAAACGTTTACCTCGAAGATCCCGCTTGGCCGCCTGACAGACATCCAGGACGTTGTCGATTTTGTGTTTTTCCTGACGGTATCAGGCGACTACTGCACCGGCCAGGCGTTCAACATCACCGGCGGCAGGGAAATGCATTAAGCTTTTTGAGAGGGCGGAAATAAAATGGATTTGAACTTATCAGGGAAAACAGCCATTGTCACAGGCGGAACGACCGGGTTGGGCGCAGGCATCTGCGAGGTGCTTGCCGGCGAAGGGATGAACATCATCGCGAACTACCTCTTCGACGAGGAACAGTCCGTGAAGTTTGCACAAAACCTGAGCAAGGCATCCGGGCGCAAGTGTGTGGCCATGTACGGCGACATATCCAAGGCGGAAGATATCGACCGCATTTTCGAACAGGCTGAAAAAGAATTCGGGCATGTTGATGTTTTGGTTAACAACGCCGGGATCTGGCCGACGACGCCGGTTGAGCAGATGTCGGATGAAGAATGGAAAAAGGTAATCGATATCGACCTGAACGGCACGTTCATGTTTTCCAAACGCGCTATTTTACATTTTCTCAAGCATGATGTGAAGGGTCACATCGTGTGCATTTCCTCAAAGTCCGGCTTTGCTGTCGCCTCGCCAGACCACGCACACTATGTGGCGGCCAAAGGCGGTATCAACATGATGATCAAGGCGTTGGCGCGTGAGTTTTCGCACAAGGGGATTATTGTCAACGGCGTCGCGCCGGGCATGGTGCGCACCCCGCTCAACGAAGACAAACTCTCACAGCCGGAATGGCTGAAATATTACGAGGACAGGATTCCGGTCGGACGCGTTTCTTCAGCGCACGACGTGGCGTATACGGTTGCATTCCTGGCGTCGGAAAAAGGAATGTATATCGCAGGCGCGGTCGTCGACGTGACCGGCGGAATGCTGATCTAGGCACATCAAGCGGATATCAAACAAATTGAAAACGTAACGGAGGAACGAACATGGAAAAGCAAGCACTGGGTTTGGTGGAAACCAGAGGTCTGGTCGGCGCGATCGAAGCGGCTGACGCCATGGTGAAGGCTGCAAACGTGCAGCTGGTGGGCAAGGAAAAGATCGGTTCCGGCCTGGTAACGGTCATGGTGCGCGGTGACGTCGGCGCGGTGAAAGCCAGTGTTGACGCGGGCGCGGCAGCGGCAAAGCGTGTCGGCGAATTGTATTCGGTGCATGTCATCCCAAGACCCCATGAAGATGTGGAAAGCATTTTGCTCAAATAGGACCTGATCATAAAATACACAACCAAACGGCAAATAGGAGCAAGATATGGAAAAACATGCGGATATCGACAGGCTGATTCAAGATGCTGTCAAGAAAATACTGAGCCAAGAGGGAAGCGCGCCATGCGGTCCGGGGCGGTATGATGCATCTTACGCAAAGTATATGGATCACACGGTACTCAAGCCAGAGACAACGCGCGAAACAGTGAAACGGTTTTGCGATGAGGCGAAGCAGTATCATTTCGCAAGCGTTTGCATTAACCCTACACACGTGGCCTTCGTGGCAGACCAACTGAAGGGTTCCGGCGTGAAGACCTGCTGCGTCATCGGGTTCCCATTGGGTGCGAACACATCGTTCATCAAAGGTCTTGAGGCGATGGAAGCGGTGAAAAACGGCGCGGAAGAAGTGGATATGGTCATCAACATCGGCGCGCTGAAAGACCAGAACTATACGCTGGTGTATGAGGATATCAAGGCGGTTGTCGACGCGGCGCATCCCAAGGCGCTGGTCAAGGTGATCATTGAAGCCAGCGCGCTCACCGACGAAGAAAAGGTAATTGCCTGCGAACTGGCCAAGCGCGCCAAGGCGGACTTTGTCAAGACCTCCACCGGGTTTGGCTCGGGTGGCGCAACGGTTGATGACGTGCGGCTGATGAAACGCACGGTAGGAGATTCCATGCTCGTCAAAGCTTCGACAGGCATCAACGACCGCGCCACTACCGACAAGATGCTTGCCGCGGGCGCGGTGCGCATGGGAACCAGCAAGGGCATACTGATCGTAAAAGACGAAGTTCCGCCCCAGAATCCGACGGCGTATTAATGTTCATAGCGAAGGCAGAAGGAAGGCTAGTATGCAGAAGGCGGAAATAGAACGTCTTGTGACAGAGCGCATCATCAAGCAGACGTATGCACAAACCGGGAAACGGTTTGTGCCTGCTGCGGGTTCAAACCGCCACATTCACCTGTGCCGCGCGTATGTCGATGCCCTGTTCGGCCGGGATTACGAGTTAAAGCCGCTTCGTCCGCTGTCGCAGCCGGGGCAGTTCGCCGCGGAAGAAACGGTTTCGATTGAGGGTCCAAAGGGGCGGATCGACAACATCCGTGTGCTTGGCCCCTGCCGGCCTCAAACGCAGGCGGAAATCTTCATAGCCGATGCATACAAGCTTGGTATCAAACCGGTGATTCGCATATCCGGCGACACTGCGAACACGCCTGGCGCGAGGATTATCGGACCTGCGGGACAGGTAGACGCGACAGGCGGTGTCATTGTAGCCGCGCGCCATATCCATCTCTCGCCGGAACAATCCGGCTGGCTTGGGCTTGCAGACGGCGATCTTGTGAGCATACGCAAAGAAGGGGATCGACCGCTCGTGTTTGAAGATGTGCCTGTACGCTGCGGAAAAGGACATGATCTTGAGCTGCATTTGGACTTGGAGGAAGCGAACGCCGGATGCATCCGTAATGGAGAGCTCCTCGAAATCATAGCCGTACGGAGACGAACATGAGCTTGAATGAACATGATATCAGTCTCATCATTGAGCGGGTCAGGCAAGAAATTCATGAAAAAACGGACGTGAAAGCAGCTTACCCCCGCAATGCGGGCACGAAAGTTCTGATTCCAGGTTTTGTTCCGTCGCCGGATAAAGCGATCGCCGGCATAGCCGATCATTATGGCAACGATTTTGAATTGGTGTTTTTAAGCCCTATCCTGTTTAGGGTTGATGGCGTTAAAGCAAGGAGCATTGACTGGAAAACGCAGCCGAACGAGTTGGTCGAACTGCTTGTGAATGCGGATACGGTCGTGCTGCTTGCGCCGGGCACAGGCTTGCTTCGGCGGATCGGGACCGGGCAGGATGAAGAAGGCATCGGCGAACTGCTGCTTCGGCGGCTGCTTTGGGGCAAAACGTTCGTTGTGCTGATGGATTTCACTCCTCCGAAGTTTCGGCGCGGCACATACTACGCGCAAATCGCAGAATCCATCGACGCGCTTTGTTCCATGGGCGTGCTTTTTGAAACCTATCATCCGTTGGACAGCCCCGCGCAGGACGCCTGCACGCTGGTCACTCAGCAGGACATTGTCGAGGCGAAGAGGAACGGACGCAAAACCGTCATCTGTGTCAAGGACGCCATCATCACGCCGCTTGCGGTGGATGCCGCGAAGGAGCTTGGGATCAACATCGAATATGCGTGATGCAGTCAAGCAAGGGGGAAGCGTATGATTATTGGTGAAGTACGGGGAAGCGTGGTCAGCACAAGCAAATCGGAAACGCTTAAGGGCTTGAAGCTGCTTGTTGTCATGCCGCTTGACACCGAAACCTTGAAAGAAAAAGGCAGTCCGCTTGTCGCAATCGACGCCGTTGGCGCCGGCGAAGGCGAAGTCGTGATCTGCGTCAGCGGCAGTTCCTCCAGACAGACGGCATTTACCGAAGGCACGCCATGTGACCTTGCGATCATTGCTATTGTTGATTCCATCGACATTCGCGGCAAACGCGTGTTTGAAAAGTACGAGGGAAAATAGGCGGCAGAGACTTTACGCGGAAAGAGGAAGCCTATGTCTTACACTGATCAGGAAATCGAAAGCATCATCAGTCAAACGTTGTCGAAATTCCACCACCAGGGTATTGGAAGAGGAACGTCTGCCTGCTGGCTTTGTGATACGGCGGAAGAAGCGATCAAAAGCGCCAAAGCGGCGCAGAAGCAGCTCATCAAGCTGCCGCTTGAGAAACGCGGCAGACTGATTGAAGCCATGCGGAAGGTTTCTCTTCAAAACGCGGAAAAGCTGGCGCGGCTTGCCAACCAGGAAACAGGCTATGGGCGCGTCAGCGATAAGACGGCAAAGAACATCCTGGCGGCGGAGAAGACACCCGGGATCGAGGATTTGACGACGCAGGCTTATACGGGCGATTACGGACTGACGCTGGTCGAGGCCGCGCCGTACGGCGTAATCGGGTCGATCACGCCGTCGACCAATCCCACCTCCACGGTCATCAACAATGCCATCAGCATGATCGCCGCAGGCAACGCGGTTGTTTTCAACCCACATCCGTCGGCAAAGCGCGCATCGCAGGAGACGATGCGACTGCTCAACGAGGCGATCGAACAGGCGGGAGGCCCCTCCACACTGATCACCACCGTGAAAGAGCCGACCCTTCAAAGCGGTAAGGCGATCATGGAATCCAAGGATATTCCCCTGCTTTCCATCACGGGCGGCGAGGCGGTTGTGAAGGTCGCCATGCGGACCGGCAAGAAGGTTATTGCCGCCGGACCCGGAAACCCGCCGGTGATCGTGGATGATACGGCTGACATCAAAAAAGCCGCGAAAGATATTGTAAACGGCGCAAGCTTTGACAACAACGTGGTGTGTATCGCCGAAAAAGAGGTATTCGCGTTTTCCAATATCGTCGACGAGTTGGTTTCGCAAATGCAAAAAAACGGCGCGTATCTTGTGGCTGGAGATGAAATTCAAAAAATCGTGGATACGGTGCTTACGAAGGAGAACGACGGCTATGTCATCAACCGTCAGTACGTCGGCAGGGACGCATCGGTTATTTTGAAGGCAAGCGGCATCAGTTTTTCCGGCGATCCCCGTCTGGTGATTGCGCGGGTCGACAAAAACCACCCGTTTATCCGCACTGAGATGCTGATGCCGGTGCTTGGCATTTGCACCGTGGGTTCGATCGACGAGGCGGTGGAGGAAGCCATTAATGCGGAACAGGGCTGCCAGCATTCGGCCATGATACATTCCACGAACATCAAACACCTGTCCTATGCGGCAACGGCGCTCAACACCACCGTGTTTGTAAAAAACGCGCCGTCGTATGCGGGGCTGGGATATGAAGCGGAAGGGTTCACGACACTGACCATTGCAACGCCGACGGGTGAAGGGCTCACCAGCGCAAGGTCTTTCACGCGCGCGCGCCGCTGTGTGCTGCACGGAGATTTCAGAATAGTTTAGGAATGATGCAATGATGCAGGACGTTCTTCAAAAAATCGAGGCAGCCGGAGTCGTCGGCGCAGGGGGCGCAGGCTTTCCCGCGCATGTCAAGGCAAACTGCAAAGCGGAAACGGTCATTGCAAACGGTGCGGAATGCGAGCCTTTGCTAAACGTCGATCAGTGCATGATGCGCGACCATGCCGCGGAGATTGTCGCGGGCCTTCAGGCGGTGATGCAGGCAACAGGCGCAAAAAAGGGTGTCATCTGCACAAAGGAGCACTACCATGACGCGGTATCCGCGCTGCAAAAAGCTTTGAAAGGCAATAGCGAACTATCGCTGAAGCTTTTCGACAGCACTTATCCCGCGGGGGACGAGCAGGTCATGGCATACGAGGTGACGGGCAAAGTGGTGCCGACAGGCGGGCTGCCCATCGATGTCGGCGCGGTGGTTTTCAACGTCAGTACATTGAAGAACATATATGACGCAATGATCGATGTGCCTGTAACGGAAAAAACGGTCACCGTAACAGGCGAAGTAAAAACGCCGCTGACATTAAGCGTTCCGATTGGCACGCCGATTGGGCAGCTCATCGACCAGGCAAACGGACCCAAACAGGCTGCAGGGTATCTTGCGATCATCGGTGGGCCGTGCATGGGCGTACTTGCGCGGGATTGGAGTTTGCCCGTTACCAAGACGACCGGCGGAATCATCGTGGTCAGGGAGGATCATCCGCTGGTATACACCAAAACGGAAGACCTGCAGCGCGATATCAAGCTTGCGAAGGCTGTGTGCTGCCAATGCAGCCTGTGCACTCAAATGTGTCCCCGCAACGCGCTGGGGCTGAAGGTGGAACCGCACAAGGCGATGCGGGCGGCGGCAAACGGCAACGGCACGCTGCTCGGCGACATCAATGGGGTGTTTTCCTGCTGCGGCTGCGGACTTTGCACGTATTATGCGTGCAACTTCGGGCTGAACCCTTCGGCGATGATGATGCGCATGAAGGATGGCCTTGCAAAGGCGGGCGTGAAGCCAATCAAACAGGCGGCATATCCTGTTGCCTCGGATTACGCGCTGAAAAAACTGCCTGTCATGCGTCTTTTATCCCGTTTGGGGTTGGCGCAGTTCGAAGCGAAGGCGCCGTACTCGGATGCATCATTGCCAGTAGACCGGGTTGTGATCCCGCTCAAAATGCATATCGGCGCAACCTCGGAGGCTGTAGTTGAAGCGGGCGCAAAGGTGAAAAAGGGTGACCTGATCGCGAGAATCCCCAAGGGCAAGCTGGGCGCCAACATTCACGCAAGCATCAACGGCACGGTGGAAGCTGTCAGCAATGCGGAAATCGCCTTAAGGAGAACGGTATGAACGCGCTTGGAATGATAGAATGCCTGAGTATACCAAAGGGAATAGAAGCGGCCGATAGCATGCTCAAGACGGCAGACGTATCGCTGGTAACCGCGCAGGCAGTTTGCGCAGGCAAATACATTGTGCTGGTATCCGGTGATGTAGCGGCCGTCGCGGCAAGCGTTGAAGCCGGAAAAAATGTTTGCGGCGAAAAGCTGATCGACAGCCTGCTGATACCCCGCATCCATCCGCAGGTGCTCAAGGCGGTCACGGCATGCAGCGATGTACCAAAGCCCATGGCACTTGGAATCATGGAAACCTACTCGTTGTGCGTCGGCATCAAGGTGGCGGATGCCGCAGTGAAAGCGGCGGATATTTCCCTGATCGAAATCCGCTTGGGCAGAGGCCTGGGCGGCAAGGCATTTGTAATACTTACCGGCGATGTATCAGCATGCGAGGCGGCGGTGAAAGCCGGTGAAAATGCCGATAACGTAGCCGGCCTGATCGCGCAGTCGGTCATCATCCCATCGCCCAATATGGATCTTATCCGCAGTGCGATTTATTAAGCTTGTTTGGGGGTTACGCTTTTGTATACCGGAAAAGTGATCGGAACGGTTGTCGCAACGCGAAAGGATGAAGCCTTGCACGGCATCAAGCTGCTTGTTGTGGAAACGATTGAAAACGGCAAGCCTGCAAAGGTGATCGTCGCGGCGGATGCGACCCGCCAGGCCGGACCTAACGATTTTGTATACTTGATGGGCTCCAAGGAAGCGGCGTTGTTGTTTCGGCAGAAGATGATGCCCGTGGACGCGGCGATCACGGGATTTATCGATGAATACAATGAGCTTGGAAGCGAGCAATAAGGAGGCAAAACGATGAAACAGGCTTTGGGGATGATCGAAACAAAAGGGCTGATCGGTGCAATCGAAGCCGCCGACGCCATGGTGAAAGCGGCGAATGTAACCCTGGAAGGAAAGGAAAAGATCGGGTCCGGCCTCGTAACCGTTTTTGTGCGCGGAGATGTCGGTGCGGTCAAGGCGAGCGTCGAAGCGGGAGCCGCCGCCGCCAAGCGCGTCGGGGAAGTGTATTCTACGCATGTCATTCCAAGCCCGCATGATGATGTGGAGCGTATATTGCCCGCAGCGAAAGTGGCAAAGCCCGCACCCAAGCCGAAAGCCCCCGCGAAAAGCCAGGGGTAACGCGCTATGAGAATAGCCAGAGTGGTTGGGAATGTTGTTTCGACGGTCAAGGAGCAAACGCATTACAACTATAAACTCATGATCATAGCGTTTCTCGATGAAAACGGAAACGCTGTTGGTGCGCACCAAATCGCCTTTGACGGAGCCGATGCGGGCCTGGGAGACATCGTATTGGTAAACGTTGACGGCGGTGCTGCAAAGATGCTGCTCAAAGACAAGGCGATCATCGCCGACAATACGATTTGCGGAGTGGTCGACTTCTGGACGTATGACGGAAAGGTAACAGGCAAATGAATATCAACGATATTGTCAAAAAAGTGACGGAAGAGGTTTTTGCGCAGATGGGCGATGCCAAGGCTCCTGCGCAAAAACATGAAAATGCGGAGCTGGCCGGATTCATTGAGCACTCCATACTCAATCCCGATATGACGCGCGACAAGATCATCAAGGAGTGTGCGCTGGCAAAGCAATACCGCTTTGCAAACGTATGCGTCACGCCGTATTTTGTGTATGAAGCGGCACAGGCGCTGAAGCATTGCAACGTCGGCGTCTGCGCGCCTGTTGGCTTTCCGCACGGAGCGGCCAGCACCGCGGCGAAGCTTTGCGAGATCAAGGAGTGTGTGTCAAGCGGAGCCACGGAGCTGGACGTAGCGCTGAACATCGTCGCCATCAAATCCGGCGAATTCGCGGAAGCCAAACGTGAACTCAAGGCGATGGTGGAGGCCGCAGGGTTTGGCGTCAAGGTGAAAGCAATTTATGAGCAGGGCCTGTTTACCGACGAAGAAAAAAAGGAAACGCTTGCGATGATCAGGGAAGTCGGTCCAGCCTATGTGAAAATATCCAACGCACTCACCGGGAAAGCGGCGTGTGTCGAGGATGTCGCATTTGTTCGCGGTATCGTTGGGGATGCCGTCAAGATCAAGATCGACGGCGGCATCAAAAACGCGGCAAAGGCAAGGGAAATCCTTTCATCGGGCGCAGACCGGATCGGATGCTCGGCTTCGGTGGCCATCGTAACCGAAGGTTAAATCCAAAGAGGTTGTATGGAACGGTGACTGGAAAGGAAAACCGCTGTTGTAACGGGCGGCAGCCGCGGTCTTGGCGCGGCGGTCTGCATGCGCTTGGCACAGGATGGCGCGAATGTGGCGTTTATCTATATGACAAGCATGGCCGAATCATAGGCCGATTAGATGATACAGTGAAGACTTCTTTCCGGGTGACACTGCATAAAAGCGTAGTAGTTTCTTCCCAATTTTCAGAAAGCATTCCATTTACACAGATTTTGTGACACTCCCCACCAAAATCGGCGATGGTGCATTGTATCAATTCATAGTACCTTTGCCAAATCAATAACCATCTATTGATAAAAGCATTTATATCGATAGATGGTTTTCCATATGCCGTCAACCCCCAGTATTTCTGGGCTTTTGCGGCTTTCGTCATATTGTACAGTATCAATTCTTGATTGTCCAAACAGGCTCTTGTTAATCATGGCGGGATTCGAACCATCCCCCTTTTTTGATGGCTTTCTCAAAGGCATACCAGAAAAAGAAGGTAAATCGTTAAAAGATGCACCGGAAATGGATGCATCTTTTAACGATTCTCTTCATTGATAGGATGTCACATCATCTTTGCTCTGCTGGCAGATCTGTTTATTTATTGCGTTAAGGTAATCCTGATGGCCAGACACGCTATCTGTCTGGTTCTGGCACAAATCTTTTGCCATATGAGAGAATACTAGTGATTGAGAAGCCAGTCAATCATGTCTGATGCAACAGTCTCATCCAGGCTAGCCGGTTCATTGTACTCCTGAATCGTATACTGCAGCGCGGGATCACCAGAATACTTCATCATCACGTGGTTCAGCTCCGGATACCATTTGTAGGCAACAAAATCTGATTCCCTCAGTGTGTTTTTCCATGCATCCATTCCGTTCTTTTGCGATACCTGAAAGTCCGCTCCACCTTGCATGATGAGTGTTGGCAGCTTCATATCAAGGACCAGTGCAGCCGGTTTGAATTGGTACATTTCATACAGATAATAACCGGGCAAACCAAAGGCAGTCGACTTTTTTGCCTCTTCAGGAGTCATTTTCAGCAAAGCGTTCAATTTTTGTATTTCCGCATCCAACAGAGGTTGTTGGGTGGCACGCTGTTCTTCGGTCAATTTCGCAAGCACGTCTTCATTCTGGGCAATAACAATATCCCCTAAAGGCAGCGGTGAACCACTAATCAAAATCATGCCGGCAAACACGCCATTGCTTTGAGATACAATACGGGGCCCTGCCATGGCGCCCTGGCTATGCCCAACAAGAAAGATTCGTTCTTTGTCGATGCGGTTGTGCTGCATCAGCAATTTGCCGGCCCAAAGCGCGTCGTCCACATACTCTTCCTTCATGGTGAACGATTCACTGTCAGCCTGCGTAAACAGGGCACCGTGAGCAAAGGTGCGCTTGTCGTAACGCAGCACGGCGATGCCGTTTTGCGCCAGTGACTGTGCCATATCCTGAAAGAGTTTTGTTTTCCCGATGGTTGCATTCATGTCACAAGGACCGGAACCATGCACCAACACCACGGCAGGAAGGCTGCTTCCCTCTTGGGGCAGTGTCAGTTTGCCGTTCAGTGCCCACTTGCCTTCCCCTACGATAACCGCTTCTTCCATTATTCCCTCCGGCAGATTTTCTGAAGAGCTTTCCTCTTCCTTGGGCGCATTGTCAAAATTCAAACCGGCTACCTTGCCCGAAGCATCCAATGTCAATATCAGCAACAAATCCTTTTTTGTCATGTTGAGCCTGAGGATATAGATATCGTAGCCCTGGGACTGCTTGAATTCAAAGCTGCCAAAGTCTTCGAAGATACCGCACGTTACCGCAGTCTGTGCCCATAGGGCATCAAAAGCTTCCTTTGGGAACTTGCTCTTCACATCATCTGTGAACAAATCATACAGTTCTGAATTCTTTTCGCCGCTTATCATGTCTGTGGCATATTGCCGGGCAAACGCCTCGTGCTCAACTGCCTCTGCGAAAGCACTTGCTGTTAAGAATAGAAGCAGGATCGTTATGAACAATGCGAAAACCTTTTGAATCATTTTTTCCTTCCTCCTGTTTCCATATTGGTTATTGGGCTGGGCACTTCAAATGGCTTGCTTTTTGCTGGTTTTTGTGTTGAATACCATAGCGCTGAGTGAACTCGTTTTGCCTGCATATATTGACACTGTTATCATCATCAGGCTGGCTGGTATGGATAACAAGGCAATCGGTACTCCCCCGGCCAGCATCGTCAGAGACTGATACAAAAGGTAGCCAACCGGCAGGAATATCAACATGCATGCCAGAGTACTGAGCACAAACGTTGCCCGGTATTTTGGGGCTGCGGCTCTGCAAAGGAAAATGTCGACCAGCAACCCTGCCAGCGTAAGCATTACAGGCCATTGGAACATATATGCAGCACCCGGCAAAGCAAAAGCCGACATCACGGCAAGGATGGACCAGACAACAAGATTCCCCAGCAGAAGATGGATGCCCGTTGCCTTTTTGATAAAAAGCCGCTGCAAAAGGAATAGCAGAGCAAAAGACAACACCAGGGAGAAAACGATCCAGGTGTTGCCCTGAAAAATGAGCATTCGTCTAAAATCCACCAGCTCGGAAATCGAATGTACCTTGTCCAGTTGAAAGTAGATGCCAGTAAACAGCAACTGAACGGCTATGCCAAATACAGCAGCAACGATAATAGAAAACAATGATGCAAGAAATCCCTTTAAAACGCCCTTAGCGGTGACAAGGTGTTTGCGAAAGACTAAGATGAGGGCGGCTGCAAGGAGCATCAGCAAAAATGCAGTCAAGGGTATGTTCCATTGCACAGAATACAAAGCCATTACCGATCTGGCCAGTGTAAAAAAGACCGCATCATCACTGTTTTGTCCGCCATCCAACGGTATGTTCCCAAAGTGTTTGGCAAGCGATAAAGCATACAACCCCTGGTGCTGCAGGAATCCCTGATCGAGATTTTCCGGGGTATCCTGCGTGTTGTGGTAGATTTCCATCCCGCCAAGGTTGGAAAAGTTGAAGCCTCTCTTCCCAGCCATTTTGAAAGGCGTGAAATCGGTAACATTCGATACCATTTTATATACGTCAGAGGAAAAGGAATACGCAACAGGATATGGAGCAACCTTTGAGAATTCCTTCATCAGCCACCCGTTTTGATCGGATGTCTCAAACAATATGGATGGCCCCGTACGGCCACGGGATTCAAAGTTCATCACGAGGTTTACGTTTTTCATGATCCCTTCTTGCTCTGCAAAGAGCTTTGAACCAAGAAGCTCCGCTTCTTCCCCATCTGTGAATAGAAAAACGATGTCATTCAAAGGCGGTGCCTGGGCTTTCAGGGCCCTCGCTGTTTCCAGCAAGGCAGCTACTCCGGACGCATCATCCGCTGCGCCAGGCCCACCGAATGTTGAATCATAATGCGCCAGCATTAATATATCGTGATTCGTATTGCCTGCGCCTTCCAGCCTGAAATAGATGTTCTCCAGTTCACCGGCATAGGGAACAAACCCCAAAATGCCCTCGGCATCGTTTTCCCCAAAGCCTTCATGAAGCTCAGGCTGAAAACCCATTTCCGCAATGGCGGTGATTAAGTAATCCCGTACATCCTTTTGCTCCGAGGATCCAACCGGATGGGTTTTTGCCGCAATCCTTTCCACATGTGCCATGGC
Organism: Bacillota bacterium; assembly: GCA_023415145.1. GTDB lineage: Bacteria > Bacillota > Clostridia > Christensenellales > Aristaeellaceae > JAEWAH01. The sequence continues at coordinate 37,449 of JAEZLW010000095.1, forward strand.
TCTTTCAGCGGAAAACACCTCATCGCCGGCAGTCTTTTGTTGAACGGCAGGAAGTACAAACGTACTCAAGCTCAACAGCAAGGTCAATACGACGATGATTGTAACAAAAAACGGTTTGAACAGCGACTTCATGACTACGCCTCCATACAGTAAGCAAGCAGCATTGTAAGCATCCGCCGCAATGAAAGGGTTACCCGACAAGCAAAAGCTTTTTTCTGTTCATCCTTCTGTACAGGATGGCTGCTGCCGCTGTAATCACAAGGAAGGTGGCCAGCATAACCAGGTCGGCCGAAATGCCGCCATTGGTCAGGAGGATGACAAGCGGAGGCAGAAAGCACACAAACGAAACCAGCATGGTCACCATCACCGAGGCGCTCTGCTTCACCGCCCGGATTTCATTTTCCCAGTTGAAAACCGGCATGGCCAGGTTCACCGTTATGCCGGTAATCGCAGTGAATACGATATACGCAGCCGGAATGGCGATGATCCACAAGGCCCCTATCACAGTCGGTTGAAAGGCCAGCAAGCCGAAGATGACCGCAAGAAGATACTCCGGCAGCGCCACTGTCAGTGCCACCAGGATTTTGCTGTCGAATATATCCTTGCTTCTGACCGGTATGGTTTTTGCAATCCACCATTGACGGCCTTCCATGGATATGGCACAGGATGTGGGTGATGTGATAGATCCGACAGCCGCAAGGAACAAAGGGAAAGCCTTGCTGATCAACCCCGGATATCCCAATGAGGATTCCAGATTATCCGGCCCCATGATGAAAAGTGCAATCGATGCGGCTGCCATCAAGATATAACCGACGATGGTGTTGGTCACATAGATGCTGGATGCAAAATACCGTTTCAGCTCGCGCCGGTACAATGCCATGACAGGCGAATTGGCGTGAAGCTCCTGCATTTTGTAATTGTTCTTCGCATTGGTGGCGTTCAGTGCCGTGCAAACGGACGTGAAATAACGCTGTACAGCAAACACCATCAATACGAACAAGGCAGCCGAAACGCTGAAAAAGAGCAGGAACGAAACAAAGCTGCTTTGAATAACGCTCTTGCCGAACCAAATGGCAGGCGGATACAACCGCTGGATCTGGGCTGTTACCACAGCCGATAGGTTCTTCATCATTTCACTGCTGAAGTTTTCCACCATACTGACAGAGCCGGTGCTCAAGACCATGATCCCAAGGATAAGGAGTATCGTCAATGCGGAATTCACCAGGCTTTTTCTGCGCATCCTGGAGCTTATACCTGTAATGACCGCTCCAACAATGGTAGCCAGCGTGATGGGAAGAAGCGGAAGAAAAACAGCACCAAGCAAACTGAAAGCATAGAAGCCAAAGCCCGGCCGCATCCAGATGCCGTACAGCACAACGCCCGGAAGCATCACAAACAAGCTTAACAGAAGGTTCGTGAGATACATGCTGAGAAAGCGGCTGACGACGATAGCGGATTTGGATACAGGCAGCGATATGAGTGATTCATATGTCCTCATTTGGAAAATCACGCTGCCGGCCTTGAACAATGAGAAAAACAGAATCAGAAGGCTTGTGACCGTGAAAAGGTATACAGGAATAACCTCGCCAAGCCCAATTTGGATCAGGCCGTACGAAAACAGTGCAATATAAGCCACAAAGATCAGGGTAAGCAATGCCCATACAGCCGCCATGGCCAGATAGCGGTGCCTCTTTTTTGCGTCGTTTGTATGCCGGAACTCATTGATCCCGAAAAGATTCAGCGTCTGCAATTTAGCCAGCAGCCTGATTTGTCTGAACATTGACAACCACCTCCATAAAAACCGATTCAAGCGACTTTCCACCCGTCAGTTCATCCGTTTTGCCAGATGCAATCAGTTTGCCTTCCTTGATGATGGCCACCTTGTTGCACAGCTTCTCGGCCACATCCAGCACATGGGTGGAAAAGAAAATGGCGGCACCGGTGTTGCAAAGATCCCGCATCACTTCCTTGAGATACACGATTGCTTTCGGGTCAAGGCCTACGAAGGGCTCATCGAGAATCATGAGCCGGGGGCTATGGATCAGCGCCCCGATGATTGCCAATTTCTGCTTCATGCCATGGGAATAGGATGAAATCAAATCCCCCAAGGCGCTTGTGAGTTCAAAGCCTTCGCTGTATGTTTTAATCAGGTGTTCGCGCTCCTGTTTTGAAACGCCAAACACATCAGACATGAAAGTAAGATACTGTATTCCGGTCAGGTACTCATACAAATCGGGATTGTCCGGAATGTAGGCGATTTTTGATTTGCATTTCATAGGGTCATCCTTGATGGATACGCCGTCAATCAGGATGTCTCCCTCATCAAAATCATGAATGCCAACAACAGATTTGATCGTCGTTGTCTTTCCGGCCCCGTTATGGCCGATGAAACCAAAGATGTCCCCCGATTCCACTTGCATGGACAAATGTGAAACAGCCGTTTTGCCGCCCTTATAGGTCTTGGTCAGATTGTTGATGCTTAACATACAATTCACTCCCTGTTTTTTATGCGTCTTCGTTCGGTGAAGAAATCAGTGTCAGCCGCCGCGGCTTCCTGCCGGTTTCAGGTTTGTTTTGAATGGCTTCTTTGAACAAAGCAGTCAGCTTCATGAGAAATTCCAGAAATTCATCGTCCGTCATCAAAAGCGTCGAGGTGGAAAAACTGAGCATGTCCTTTACCGGATCATTCCCTTGCGCAGCAAAGTATTTCGAAAATACGGTCATCAGCGATACAAGCCCCGTTTGAATGATGGCCCCGATGTCCTGATTTTCGCCATTTCTTGTGCTTTGATTGAAACGGTAAGTTTTTTCCACCGTCCCGCGGATTCTTTCCTCCTTCATGACCTCGATCAATCCCCCGTCAAGCAGCAGCTTTACGTGGCGATACAGGCTGGCGGGAGGGATATCCTTAAGCTCCTGCTGCATTTCGCCTGTAGAACCCTGTCCGTGAATGATCAGGTATTGGAGGATCCGCTGCCTTGCCGGGTTCATAACAATTTCCATCAGATCTTTCTTCATTGCACCACCGTTTTTCTGGTATTATTATTAACAGTGATAATGTTATCATGGATGATAATGATTGTCAAGCATTTGTCAAATAATATTTGGAAGAAAATCGAGTACAACGAATTTGCAATTTTTTCAGAGGGAAAAGAAAAACCCCTCACCATCCACATGCTATGAATTGATTACGATCATTAATTGACATATAATGTAACCATGTAAAACTGCGAAAGCCTATAAATTTTATCAAAAACAGATACAAAAACGGTTTTGATGCAAGTACCAAGTGTTTCATGCCTTAGCGTATTTGGTAGTATCATTATAGTAATACAGGAGGAATCATGTATGATTCGTAATCAATGGTACGCCATTTTGCCTTCATCACAAGTCAAGACGGGAAGCATTACTGCTGTAAAACGCCTCAATTTGGAACTTGCTTTGTTCCGCACATCTGATGGTGCTTTGGGATGTGTGGTCGATCAGTGCACCCACCGCGGTGCAGCCCTGAGTGCAGGCAAGGTTTCCGGTGATTGCATGCGCTGTCCATTCCATGCCCTGGAGTTTGATACAACGGGAAAGTGTACATTTATTCCGGCAAACGGGAAGGCCTCCACACAAGACAACAGCCGTTACAATGTACAGGCTTATTTTGTAAAAGAAGAATACGGCATCATTTTCCTGTGGTATGGTGAGCCGGAGAAAAAGACGGATCATGTCCCCTTTTTCCATGGCGAATTGAACGGCTTTGTATATAGCGAGATGGAGGATCATTGGAACACGCATTATTCCCGGGCGATTGAGAATCAACTGGATGTGGTTCATGTGCCAATCGTGCATTACAACACGATCGGCCGTGGAAACAAGATGCTGATAAATGGCCCAAAAGTCATTTTTGAAGATGATCAAATCATTACCAGTGCCAACAACGAGGTGGATCGTGGTCAAACTCCGAAAAAGCCTGAGGAATGTGTGATCAAATCGACATTCTTGAAGTTCAGATATCCCAATCTTTGGATGAATCATATCAGTGACAAAATACGTGTGGTCATTTACTTTGCTCCAGTGGATGACGAAAACACAATCCTGTATATCCGTTTCTATAACAAGATTACAAAGCTTTCAATCATTAACTCCTTTGTTGCGTGGGTTGGAAAATTGATGAACCGTGTTATTGAGCGGCAGGACAAGCGTGTTGTGATTACACAAAAGCCGAAAGCATCTGCATTCAAGTCCGGCGAAAAACTCTTGATGGGGGATGGACCAATTATTGAATACAGAAAGCGCCGTGAACAGCTAAAAACACAACCCTGACCTTGGCATTAAAAAAGTACAGCAGTCGGGATGATCTTCGGGACCTGAAAGGCTGTCCAATACCTTCTCGATGAGATTATGTGGTATGCTGTGGAATACAAATGGGCGGTGAAGCTGATAACCGGCCAGCCTGTCCATATAGTTGAGGGAATCAAGCATATGATAGAAACTGAGGGATAGCTGTGGATAATGCATATGATGTTCTTGTGGTTGGTGCGGGTATGGCAGGATTGACTGCCGCAGCATATCTTGCAAAAGCTGGTTATCATACGCTGGTATGTGAGCGCACCTTACAACCTGGCGGCCTGGTGTCCGATTTTCGGCATAAAGGGTTTCATTTTGATGCGGGCTTGCGCGCCGTGGAAAATTCCGGCGTTATCCGCCCAATGCTTCGGGATCTGGGCATTGATGTGGAATTTGTCTTAAATCCGGTTTCGATTCGTATTGGAAACCATATGGTCCGCCTTAATAAAGATGGATTGAGTGATTACGGCGCAATGCTTGCCGCAATCTTCCCTGATCAAGAAAAGGAAATCCAAAACATTCTGCATAGCATTCAGAAAGTCATGGATATAATGAATGTTTTGTATGGCATTGATAATCCGTTGTTTCTTGACATCAAAAGCAATCCACGGTATCTGATGCATACGCTCCTGCCCTGGCTTATGCGATACCTTGTGAACATCCGGAAAATGAAAAGGTATGAAGAACCAATTGAGCCCTTCCTGGCTGGTTTTACCGGAAGCCAGGCCTTGATAGACATGATTGCCCAGCATTTCTTTCGCAATACGCCCAGCTTTTTTGCTTTGAGTTACTTTGGCTTGTATATGGATTATATGTACCCCAAAGGTGGAACCGGTACTCTTTCACTTGCAATGGCGGATTATGTGAAAGCACACGGCGGTGAAATATGCTTCGAAACAGCGGTGACTGGCCTTCAGCCTGCACATCGTACTGCAATCCTGATGGATGGACATTCAGTGCAATATCAAAAGCTGATCTGGGCGGCAGATGCCAAAGCATTATACCAGGCTGTAGGCAGCGCCATGGGTGCGGATGCCAGGTACCAGGCACAGGCAAAAGCTGTGGCCAAAGGCCATGGCGGTGATTCTGTACTGTCGGTATTCTTTGCATTTGATCTGGAAGCCGGTTTGTTTCAGAAAGCCTTTGGCGCACATTGCTTTTTTACACCCAGCAACGCGGGGCTGAACAGCCTGGGCCTTGACGGCTGGAAAACACTGACTGATGAACCAAATGAACCGGACAGGCAACAGTTGTTGGAAGATTGGGTATGCCGCTATCTTGCGTTAACAACATATGAAATTTCCTGTCCTGTTATCAGGGATAAGACACTTGCTCCTGCAAATCAAACTGGTTTGATCGTCAGTACACTGTTCAGCGTGGAGCTGGTGAGGGAAATCAAGCAATCCGGATGGTACTTAAGATTCAAAGAGCTGTGCGTTAAGCGGATTCTTTTGCAGTTGGAAACTTATGTACCCGAACTAGGAAAGCACCTGCTCGAATCGATGTGCTCAAGCCCGTTAACCATTGAGCGCATCACTGGAAATGCGGACGGTGCGATAACGGGATGGTCATTTGGTGATCGCATTCCTGCAGAATCCAGGTTCCAAAAAATTGCAAAGTCAGTACGTACGCCTATTCCTCATGTGTATCAAGCAGGCCAGTGGGCATTTAGCCCATCGGGCTTACCGGTGTCTGTCATTACGGGAAAGCTGGCAGCAGATGCGGCAATCAAAGCGATGGTGAGGGAAAAAACATGATCGGCAGCTTCATAGTCGGTTTGTCAGGGTATATTGCAAGCCGTTTTTTGTTTGCTAAGTTTCCATGCCTGGATGGAGTTCATCCACTGCTGGAGGCCGGCGATGTTTCTGTGATCATCCCCGCACGCAACGAAGCGCTCACACTGCCTCTTTTGCTGCAGGATTTGCAGAAGCAAAGCATGCAGCCGCTGGAAGTGGTTTGTGTGGATGATGATTCTGAGGATGATACTGCATCGATTGCCGCTGCCTATGGCGCATATGTTGTTTCAGCCCCGCCGAGGCCAGAAGGCTGGTTGGGCAAGCCCTGGGCATGTCAAACGGGAGCTATGGCAGCTCGTGGGAAGCATTTGTTGTTTTTGGATGCCGATGTGCGATTGGCCCCAAATGCTTTGGCCGCATTGAGGACGACGTATGGCAATGGGGAACAGGTCATTTCGGTTCAGCCGTTTCATGCTGTGCCAAAGGGGTATGAGCAATTGGCACTCCTTTTCAATATACTCCAGTTTGGTGCAAACGGGGCAGCTTTGCCGCGGCAGCATGGAGTTGGCTTGTTCGGCCCTTTGATTTTTATGAACCGAAAAGCGTTGGATGCAGTAGGCGGGTATATCCAAGTGCGCTCCAGCATTATAGAAGACATGGCAATGGGGGAGTGTTTGCGCAAGGCAGGCATCTCCTTTCGGCTGTATGCTGGCGGAAAAACGGTTTCTTTCCGCATGTATCCGAAAGGGTTTGGATCCTTGATACAAGGGTGGACTAAAAACTTCGCAGCAGGCGCAGCCAAAACACCGCTTTGGTTGTTTGCATTGGTTTTTCTTTGGGTAATGGGCAGCACATCGGTTCCATTCTATTTGATTCTTTCTTTGACAAACGGAAATTGGCTGCTCACAGGGCTGCAAGCCTTGGGATATGCTTTGTGGCTTACCGAGTTGTACCGCATTGCAAACAGGCTTGGAAGTTTCAAGCTGTCAACAATCGTCTTTTATCCTATTTCACTAATTTTGTTTCTCTTCGTTTTTGTGCGCTCCGCAATCAAACGAATCGCAAAACGGCCTGTTCTATGGAAGGATCGGGCCATTCACTGGGAGAAATGACACATGCAAATAGTATACTTATCTGCTCCGATAACGTTTATGGTTTGTTTTGCCATCTGGTTTGTGATACAGCTTGGTGCTGCACTTCTATGCCTGAAAATTCCCGATAGATGGCTGACGCCGGATAGCTTTTTATTCCGGATACACTTTTGGGAAAGGAAGGGCCTGTACAGAGCGTTGCGTGTACATCGGTGGAAGCACCTTTTGCCGGATGGCGGTGCCGTTGTGAAAGGCGGATACCGGAAGAAAAAAATGACAGACTATTCAGTGGAAAACATGGAAAGGTTTGTGGTTGAGTCCTGCCGTGCCGAACTCACCCATTTGATTGCTATTCTTCCATTCTGGATTTTTGGCCTTGTTGGCCCACCTCCGATCATTGTATACATGCTTATCTATGCATTGATTGTTAACTTGCCCTGCATCATTGCGCAACGGTATAACCGGCCCAGGGTCATGGCTTTGATCAGTCAAATGAAGGCAAGAAAAGATGGGGGATTGGATTGCACGAATGGATAAGGTAAGGCCGCCGGCACCCAATCCAGCCTAGCTGTAAAAGCGGTCTGCTTTCGGCTTCCCCTCCATGTTTTCGCCAATTGAAGGAGCAAAGGACATGAGCATCGGTTATGCATGCCTTACCCTTGGCGTACCGGACACAGTGATAAAAAGATGCCTGATGAAGAATGCGGATGAAAAACGGTTGCATGCGCTGATATGTGACAATATTGCCGCACTGGAGCGGATGATCGATTACAATATCAAAAACGGAATCCAGTTGTTCCGCATAAGCTCCGATATCATTCCCTTCGCATCCAGCGCGATAAATACCATTCCCTGGTGGCATGTGTTTGGTGAACACCTGGGTTCCATCGGCCAAAAGGTGCGGGAGGGAGGCATGCGCGTATCTATGCACCCGGGGCAATACACGGTGCTCAATTCACCCAGTTCAAGAACCATAGAAAACGCGGTTCGCGAACTGGAATACCATGCACTTTTTCTGGATAGCCTGTCTGTCGACGATACGAATAAAATCATTCTGCATGTAGGCGGTGCGTATGGTGAAAAACATATTGCCATGCAGCGCTTTCTTTCGCAATACCAATGCCTGAGTGAACGAGTAAAAGCCCGGCTGGTGATTGAAAATGATGACACCGTTTACAACATTCAGGATGTGCTGGAGATAGGGTTAAAATCCCATATACCCGTCGTTTTTGATCACCTGCACCATCAGATAAACCCTGGAAATGATTCTGCCTTGGAAGCAGCGTGGATCATGGAATGCGCAAAATCCTGGTCAAAAGCCGATGGCCGGCAAAAGATACACTACTCTCAGCCGGATAAAGGCAAAAAGCCTGGTGCACACGCATTGAGCATAGGAGTGGACGAGTTTTTGGGCTTTTATGAATGTTTGGGTGAAAGCAAGCCGGATATCATGCTTGAGGTGAAAGACAAAAACATATCCGCCATCAAATGCCTTTTGTGTACAAAAGAGAAGGGGGAAATTGGCGCACTGGAGCGGGAATGGGGACGCTACAAGTATCTGGTGCTGGAGCGAAGCCAGGAGATATACCAAAGCATTCGGCAGCTTTTAAAGAACAAAGAAGCTTATCCCGCATTGGCGTTTTACCGGCGGATAGAGGCTGCGCTGGCTTTGCCTATGAAAGCGGGAAACGCCTTAAACGCTGCGGCTCACGTATGGGGCTACATCAAAGATGCCGCTACCCTGCGCCAGAAGGCGGATATTAAAAAAATGATGGAAAGCTACAGTAAGGGAAAGGTGCCGCTTGCATCCTTAAAGCGCCGTTTGTACACACTTGCTGACCTCTATCATCAGACGTATCTTTTGGAATCTTATTACTTTGTATTGCAGTATGGTGGCAGCGTTGAACATGATAATAGCATTTGAATGAATTGGAACGAAAAAAAACAGAGTCTGCCGGCAGATCAAGGAAACAAGTTGTTTGTCCATAGTTGGATTCCGTGCGTGGCATGCTCGCGGTGAAAACACTACAGCTTGGAAATCGAAAAGCATCCCGCCCAACTGGACGGGATGCTGTTATTTAAGCGTATGGCATTTTCACATTGGGGCGCATTGGATGCCGTTTTTCTTCCCTAACAAGCCGCTACTCCAACGCTGATCAACTTGCTGTAGCTTATTTTCCCTCCAGATTTTTGACAAATGAGCGAAGATGATCCAAGGATTCAAATTCGATTCCGCTCTGCTCGATAGACTCCTGGATAACGGGGGACAGCGATGTAAAATACTGCTGCATATCCGGGGCTGTAAACGGATTCTTTTTCAATGGCATAAAACCACCTCCATGAAAATTATCTGCAAAAATATCTGTATTATTCAAGCAACATAGACCAGTAAACGGCAAAGGCTAATTCGGTATCATCGAATGTTAAGGAAATGTGATTCTGCCCTTCGAGCATGATTCGACCTATGGCTTTTTTAGCAACGAGCTGGGCAGTATCATGCTAACAGGCTGTTACACTGATCCGAAGGTTTTTTGCCCTGTTACCGCTGATGAAACCGTAGAAGGAAAAACCCCTCGCCCATCCACGGGACAAAAAGCAAAGACAACACCTCCACCAACCTCAAGATAGCAATTTCATAAAATGACAACTTCTTTACGTAAATCAGGCAATACGATAGCCACACAAAATATGCGAAACGACGTTGACAGTATCATGCATTGCAGTATAATCCAGGTATGAAACATTGATTTATGTGAGGTGGAATCCATGTTGATAGAGAGAGCCAATATTCAAAAAGAATGCTGAAAGGAAAAACCGTTTTGATAACTGGCGCAGGTGGCGGAATTGGGTTTGAGGCAGCAAAGGCTTTGGCTTGGATGATATATAGAGTAATCAGGAAAGGATTCAGCACCCCTCACTTCACTATGAAAAAACCCGGAAAACTCAAGGGATTACGGGCCTTTAGAGTAAGCCCTGATAACACTTTTACCGTTTCTATTTCTGTCTTTGCCGATGTTGGATCACCTCCGCCAGGAATCGCAGGTTGAATTCAGTGGCCCAGCAGGACCTCTAGCCTTATTCGATTATTTTTTATAGAATAATTCTAGATCAATTCGAAACTAAAGCAATGAAACATATCCTAAGACACAGCTTGGCAACCTGATTAAAAGGAAAGGTGATGCTCATGCGCAGAAAAGACATTGATTGGTTACGGCTCTTTGGTATTCTACTTCTATTTCCGTTCCACACGGCACGTGTATTTGATGCCAGAGAAGCAAACTACATTGAGAACCTCACAAAAAGCAGCGCAGGCGAAACCTTTATGAACGTCATATGGCCATGGTTTATGCCATTGTTGTTTCTCATAGCTGGCATCTCGACTTACTTTGCGTTACGAAAGCGCAGTGGAAAGGAGTTTGCGCTCGAGCGTGTTCTCCGATTGCTTGTGCCCTGTGCGTTGGGCATCATACTGATCGTACCGATACAGGGTTATGTCGCCCGGCTACAGGATGGGACACTCAGCGGTAGTTATTTCAACTATCTTTTCTACCAGTTCTTTCCAGACTTCAGCGATCTTTCCGGATATCGCGGCACATTCACGCCAGCGCACTTATGGTTCATCCTTTTCCTGTTTATCATTTCGATAGCAGTACTGCCGGTTTGCATTGCCACACTCAGGCATAGGAGAGATAAGGGTATCGGTGCATTCGGGCGGTTGTTTGAAAAAGGATGGTTCCTTGCACTTCTTTTCATCCCGCTTCTTATCAGTGAGGCACTACCTGATATTTCCGGAAAGAATCCTTTCTTTTATGCTCTGTACTACATGATCGGTTTCTTTATCGCGTCGAATGAAATCGCATGGAAGTCGATCGACAAGATCAAATGGAAGTCGCTGATCCTAGTTGCTGTTACGGTACCGTTGTTTCTATTTTTTAAGAACATCTCATACGGAAAAGATGACTTCGCCTGGCAAAGTATACTCTACGGCCTGTTCCGCAACATGTATGGCTGGAGCGCGCTGCTTTTCATGCTTGCGTTTGCACAAATGTTCCTTAACCGAGGCGGGAAGGTTCTCGACTACTTGAGCCAGGCAGCATTTCCGGTGTATATTCTGCACCAGTCGGTCATGATGGTTATTGCCTTCTTCGTCGTACAATGGGACATGGGCGTCACCGGAAAGTTCCTAATCATTATGTTTGCCACGTTAGCAGCAAGCATTGCCTTGTACGAAGCTCTCCGGCACATCTTGCCATTTCGCACAGTGCTGGGTATTAAAAGAGCAAAAATCAGCAAAGGAAAGGAAAGAGGCGAAAAGATAAAGAGTGAGAAAATCAAAATGAATAGTTAGCGAGGACTTCACACGCACTGCGGCATTCTTTTGCCAGCAACCTATACGCCAGGGGTGTGGAGGTGAAGGTAATCTCCAAGCTGCTGGTCATGCTAGTGTAGAAATCACCTACAACCGGTAATCCATTTCTTGGAGGAAGACATCGATGATACCCTCCGGCAGGCGGTAGGGGCATGATTGTTTTATAAAGGTAACAGCCATCGATCCTTTAATCCAAAATCGGCGGCAATGCGCGGCGATTTCTGAAGGAACTCGCCAGAAATCCTTCCCTTACAGACCTTCCTGGCCGCATGAATACACCGTACAACGCTAAACGCCGTACGGTGCTGATTCATGCAATGAAATCCTGCAAAGCTTGTGTAGAGCACGCACCGCCTTTCATGGCTACCTTGCTATTTCCGCATACGTCTCCCCGGTTAATGTCAGCCACGCGTCCCGTATGACGTTCTGGTTGGCCGCGCCATATTCCGGGGTATTCTTCTGGGCCTCCGCCATGTCCCGCAAAAAGTGCACGCACAGGTACCCGTCAAACCCGTTGCCGGTGATGCTTCCGCTCGATTGCGGCGTATTGTTGGTCGTAGCCAGCGTCCACCTGCCGTCAGGCAGTTTGACATACACGGGCTTGGGCGTCCATGCGGTCTTGTTCCCGAAAGCCGCATTCATGATCTGGGTATCCCTCAGCGTCAGCGGCTCCAAGTCGGCGTGGCGGTCCAGCAAGTAAAACTGCAGCGTCCAGCTTCGCTTGCTTACCGGATCGAACACCAGGCAGGTCTGTCCCTCCTTCACGCTGGGCTTTACCGTGTCGAACCAGTGCAATAGCTGCACCTGGCTCTTGTCAGGCCCTTCGATCACCCCAGCGCCCTCCTCCAGCTCCGGCGGGGGGGTTGACGCGGGCTTGGCATTGCCGCTGTACAGCAGCTCCTGGGTGCTATGCCCGGCGATCCCGTCCGACACCAGGCCGTTGTCCTTCTGGAAACCAGCCACGGCCTTCATGGTATCCTCGCCGTAGGTGCCCGAAACCGTCGCCAGGTACTTAAGGCATTGCAGCGCGGTTTGCAGCTTGATGACCTCGTCAATATCGCCCAAGTTCAGCTCCGCTGCCAGGCCGGCGGGAAGCGTTCCTAATTGTGCAGCTTCCGGCACAAGGCTCTCCGGCTCGGACGGCTGGGCCGGTGCGGCCGGTGTGACCGCGGCAGGGGAAACTTCGCTGATCGGCTCAGGCTTTAATTCCACAGTCCAGTTTTCACCATGTGGTGCATCCTCCAGCATTTCGCCGTCCAGGCTCATTTCCCATACGTATGCCCACATTTTGATGGTATACCTTTCTCCTTCTTCTACGGCATTGGCGTCTGATATTTCAAAGGAAAATTGTATGCTGCCGTCACGCTGCGGCACCAGCGTATAGCCGATGCACCCAGGGGTCTGCATCTCTCCCCCGTCCACACCGATTTGATCGGGTATCGTGCGAACCATCAGCAGCTTGCCGTTCCTTTCCCTTGCCGCGTCCGCAATGGTAGGCGCACCGGCGGGCGCTTTTTCCGGCGTGCCTCCTTCGCCGATTATGTCGTAACCGAAGGGCTCATCCGGCTTGTGATCCTCCGGGATGATCACCGCGCTGCTTCCTTCCTGGGGGCGGATCGTGCCTACGCCATACAGGCTGTTTTCGCGATAGACCACCTCTTCCAAAGTGAATGCCACCCCATCCAGCACAAATTGCTGGTTTACAGAAGCCACATCACCCTTTTCCAGCCAGGCCTGCATATCGTTCCCGTACAGCTTCCCGAAGAATTCCGTCACCTGCGATGAGAATGTGAGCGCCAGGGCGATCCCGGCGGTAAGCAAGATCAGGGTGATGGCAGCCACAAGGCCTATGGATATTTTGGTTTTCACAACGTTTTCCTCCTTGCGTTGAGCAATCTCATTGAGCATGCGCTTCGTCTTTTGCTCAAAATCCGCGGGCATGGGAGGAGACAGGCGCTCCAGCGACTTTGAGAGGACCAGAATCCGCTTCATTCAAACGCCACCTCCATATCCGCAAGCGATTTTTGAAGTACGCGGCGTGCGCTGTACAACCGGTTCTTGACCGTTGAAACGGGAACACGCAAAACAGCAGCAATCTCTTTCTCGGTATAGTTCTCACGGTACTTGAGCAGGAGCGGGACCCGCAGCCTTTGATCCATGCGGTCGATGGCTTCGCTCAATTCCCACAGATCGGTATCCGGCGGATAGAAGGGGCGTGACGGCGCCGGAGCCGGCGCGGGGTACACCCTCTTGCGGTAGCGCTGGATGTTGCGGCATTCATTGACGGCGATTCGCATCAGCCAGGGGCGCAGGCGGTCCGGCTGCACATCCGCCCGGTGGGCCCATCCTTTCATCAGGCATTGCTGCACCGCATCCTGGGCGTCGGCGTCGGATCGAAGGATGTTCATGCACATCCTGTAGAGGGCCGGCAGCAGTTCCTGAGACTGAAGGGTGAAAGCGGCTTTGTCGACCATGTTTCTCCTCCGCGGGATATCAATGGATTATTGGAAAAGCTTTTCTCAATCATAACACGTTTTGGGAATACAGAAAGTTTAAGGGAAAACAAAAAAATGTAAAAATGTATGATATATTTGTTGATATGATTAAGGTGGACGATCACTATTTGGCCCATCTTCTCCGAGATGATGACACCAAATGATAGATACAGATAAAACCAAATAAGTATAAATATAGCGAGTGACTTTGCTTTTGCAAAGTCACTCTTTTTTTTGCTTCAAAATCCAGATGATAGCTACTATGAACCATGAAGAGCAAATTTACGATTTGGATTGGCTACACCAAACACTGAACGCAGCGCTTCTAACCCTATTTCTTAAAAAAGCAGCTTGATGCAGCCATATTCATCAAGATGGTCAAGGGTGAAGCAAACGCGGCCGTCCACCTGCGTAAAAGGTATCATTTCACTCGACACAAGATTTACCATCTTTTTGACTGGCTTCGTACAGGGGATCGACAGCCCGATGCCGTTCACCCTAACCGGCTGAAAGTACGAGGTGCCGAAATGGCCAGTGCCATTGACCAGCTGCACCAGCGCGTGGGAACCCGCTTGTGCCACGCCAAGGGTCACTTCCACCATAGGCGTCAAATCATTCGCCACGGGTATTAGACCCGCATGTCTGCAGAGCACATCCGCCATAAGCCAGAAGCTGTTGTCATATCCCTCACGGGCATATAGCTCACCAGGCAGCCAGGGAATATAAATGCCCTTACCCTTGCCATGGGCGTTCACGACGATTCCGGGGAAATCCGTGGAAAGGGTCGTATAGCAGCGTTCCGGCGGACCGAAGTGCTGCGGCGGGAGCAGATGCGCATATCTCTTTACAGCGGTTCCATACCGGCAATAAGTGTACTGGTCGCCAATAAACAGCAAATCCGTTTTATCAAATGAAGGAAATGCCGCTTTTTCAACCGCACGCAATTCAAGATATGCAGAAATTGCTTCTCTGCTGTTATGAAGGACCTTTTCAACCCCAATGCAAGCCAGGGGGAAATCCTTACGCGGTTCAAACATGCCGTCATATTGCCCAAACATGCCTGTGCCGATTACACAACCACCTTGATGCGCAAAGTCGTCAAGTCGGCTCGCCATTTCATCCGATACAACAGAGGTTCCGGGCAGAATGATAGCCTGATAGTTGTCCCAGTTCCCAGTGAGCGCTTCCGATTCAAGCGCTTCATCAAACAGGATATGCTTTTCAGTCAGTGCGCGGATCCAGCCGATCTCTTCCCCTGATCCACCCCAATGCTGGCTGCGGATCAGCAGCGCATGGGCAACAGAATGCAGATGGGCAAAGTCTGCCTCGTGCTGCTTATGAAAATGGAACGCTTTCTTAACCGGTTCATAGCCGGACTTGTCCCGGTGGTTGTCCAGCCGACCGATAAGGTAATAATCCAGGTTGCCCAAATTCGCCAGGTTCTGCCACATGCGCAGCCCCTGCTGCGCCGGGCTGACCGCCACATGGCGGTAAGGAAAGCCGATAAAATCAACGGATGTATTGGAAACCACCACTTCCTGCTGCGTGCCGCGCAGCGTGCGGGAATTGGATGAGGCGCTGTATTGCCAAAAGGGCAGAGGCCTGCGGTATTCCGTATTGGATTCCATGCGGAAAAAATCAACCTCGTTGATGGCAATCTGAGGGTTGATCTCACGGCAGAAGTCCGTCAGCTTTTGCCTGTACTCCTTTATTACCTGGCGCTGGAATGCGCGGTACTTTCTGTAAGCAGGGTCTTGCATGTCCACAGCACGCGGAAGCTGCATGCCAAACATGGCTTGAAACTTTACCCGGCAGTTTTCACAGTGGCACAAACCATGTTCGTTATAGCTGTAGTCTCGTGTCTGAAAGCCGCCCATGTTGATGAAAAGGCCGTCAATCTGCAGTTTTTCATTGATTTCACGCAGGATCAAAAAAGCGGCCTCCTGCTGGTATCCGCCATTGATGCAGGCGTGCACGTCTCCGTTATAGTCAACAATGCCTCCGTCCGCCCTTCGGTAAGCCCAGTCCGGATGCTGTTCGTAAATAGGCCGGCGGATTTTGGAAAAGTCCGTGCGGGCTACCACCTTGATGCCGGCGGCATGCAGACTGTCAATGATTTTTTTGAGCGAATCCCCTTTCAAATACGGGCTTTGAAAATGAAAGGGCAGATCAGTGGGATAGCTGGCGATGATGCCGCCGACGTTGATCATGGCTACAGTTGCGTCAAACGCCTGCATTTGCCGCACATATTCATCGGCGTCTATATCTAGCATGTCAATTTCCCGAAGGTTTGTCTGAACCTGCCGCCAGGGATAATCCTTCCACCATTTTTCCATAAAGGTCACTCCTTTTCCTCGCGCGTATCCTGCGGATTTTCTCCGCCGCATTTGTTTTTGCGTATTGTTCCGGGGGTTGCGCCTGTATATTGTTTGAAGATGCGGATCAATGATTTTACAGTGGTCAGGCCTACATTTTGCGCCACTTCCTGCAGGGGCATGTCGGTAGTCAACAGATATTCGCTTGCCTTCTCCACGCGCAGCCGGTTGCAGATATCCACCATGTTCTCGTGCAGCATGTTTTTGATCAGCCTGGAAAGATAGGCCGGGGAGACGCCGACGGCTTCAGCAACCATCGTCTGGTTGAAATCCGGCCGGTACACTTCCTTCTCTATGAAGGCGATGGCGGCGTCCACCAGCTGTGCGCTGCGCCCGCCGTTTTCCGGGTTGTACTTACTTACCCGCATCAGAATATTACGCAGCACATCAAATACTTCGGATATCATTTCGCATGCGCCTAACTCCGCAAGGGGATCGTAATCCACACCGAAGATATCCGCCACATCCGCGTTTACGCCGTCCAGCGTCCGCATCACCATGTGGATGATATCGTAATACAGGCTCTGGGCCTGCAGCATGGACATTTGCCCAAGGTTGACCAGTTCCTGATAGGTTTTGTCCAGCATGCGGTCCAAATGCGCGGTATCATGCCGCAAAACCGCCGCGCTCATCTGACGCAGCCGTTCTTCCGAAAGGCGGATGACGCCGCCCGTACCGGTCTGAATATCCATATAGCGGATGACGCGGCCCTTGCCAGCTACAAACCGGTAGTCCAGCGCTTGTTCCGCCTGACTGTAAGAAATGTTGAGTGTTTCCATTTCGGTTTGCATGCAGCCTACGCCGATGCTGGCCAGAATTCCTGCTTTTGTTGATAGAAAATCCTGAATCGCCTGTAGTACGCCAATCACCGTCATCTCGTCCGCGTCGGTATTGATCAGCAGCAGCAGCGCGTTTTTCAGCGTGACCACGGAGTAGCAATGGCCAATGGTGGCAATCATCTCGTCGGTAACGGACCGAACAACAAAAATCATCAGCGCGGTTTCATCATTTTCCGCCATGCTTGTGGCAGATTCGCTTTGCTCACTCATATGGATCATGGCTATCATAAAGTTTTTTGCATCCAAGCGCACGTTCGCTGCCGACATCCAGG
>JAEZLW010000104.1 GCA_023415145.1 Bacillota bacterium
CTGAGGCGAAGAAAGAGTACGTGTTGTGAGGATATGCGGGGAGAGCTTGTATTGAAAAAGAAGCTCTCCCCGCACCCCTCTCAAGAAAACCTCTATGGGTTAATGCAAATGCTTCTGATCGTTCAAAATAGCACAGCATGGTGTGTATGTGTGCAGTTTACAATGCCAGTACACACCTTTTTGTATTGTGGTAGAATAAGGATATTGATTTTATGGAGGTTATGCAAATGAAGAAGCTTACGTTGCTGGCGTTTCAAGAAATCAGAAGGTGGATGTATAGAAACGCCAGGCCTGTCGATTTGGCGGTATGGCAGTATCATTTCGAGAACGGAAGCAGGGAAGCGGTGCTGAAAGCACTGTCCTTCTACCAGAATGAGGATGGCGGATTCGGCTACGCCCTGGAAGCGGATAGCTGGAATCCCGGTTCTTCGCCGTATACTACCTTGAATGCCTTGAACATGCTAAAGTCAATTGGGTTTTTGGATATGCGCCATTCCATGCTGCAAGGCATTCTCCGTTATTTTGACAACTGCCCGTACTGTTCGGAAGCAGGCTGGTATTTTGGCATACCCTCCAATAACGATCATCCCCATGCTCCCTGGTGGACGTTTAATGAGCAGGCCAATGCCTACGAAAGCATTGGCCTTACGGCGGAGATTGCGGGTTTCATACTGCTGCATGGCGACAAGGAGTCCGGGTTGTATGGTAAGGCGCTGGCGTTTGCTGATGCTATCATTGATAAGCTGAGAGCTCTTGACAAACACGGTGATATGGGTGTTGGCGGTTATTGCGTGCTGCTTGATTGCATCCAAAAGGCCGGGCTGAACGGGCGGTATGACTGCGATTTCCTTAAGCGTACGCTGGCAACGTTGGTGCATGATACCATCGAACGGGATACATCCAAATGGGTGTACTACGGCGTACGGCCTTCCAACTACATCCATTCGCCGGAAAGCCCCTACTACAAGAAGAATGAAGGCATCTTGCTTACAGAACTAGACTACCTGATTGATACCAGGCCGCTTCATGGCGTTTGGCCCATCACCTGGAGCTGGTTTGACAACAATGACAAGTACCCCAAGGAGTTTGCCATCAGCGAAAACTGGTGGAAGGCCGTGAAGGCTACGGAGAAAGTACTGCTCCTGAAAAACTTTGGTAGGCTGGAATCATGATATCTGGAGTAGAGATGCTGTAGCAAGTTGTATTTGTGAGCTGGGAGGGCTTCTTTCTCAAAAGAAGTCCTCCCAGCAATTTTTTGCGTTTCCTCCTGGGTGTTTTTGTGCTATATTGTTACCAACAAATGTGGGCAGGGGAATGAAAAGAGCATGTACCGACTGATGCTGGTGGACGACGAGCCGGAAATTCGCGACGGGCTATTGGAGATCATCAATTGGGCACAGGAAGGCTTTGAAGTGGTAGGCGTGGCGGAAAACGGGCTGGAGGCGCTGCAGGTGGCACAGGCCGTTTCTCCCGACCTGGTGGTGACGGACATCCGCATGCCCTTTCTGGATGGGCTGGAAATGGCGCGGCGTATGCGCCAAATGCTGCCTACCGTGCAATTTGTGGTGTTGAGCGGCTATGACGAATTTGATTACGCCCGCCAGGCGATACAGATTCAAATCAAGGATTACGTATTGAAGCCCATTTCCTCCGACGAGTTTGTGCAGGTGCTGCGCCGCGTAAAAAGCCACCTGGACGAGGATTTTGCCCAGCGCAGCGATGTCATCACCCTTCGGGAGCATTTTAAAAGCAGCCTGCCCATATTGCGGGAGTTGTTGCTGACATCGCTTTTAAACGGCGGCATTTCTCCCGGAGAGGCGTCAATAAGCGCCGGCCGGTATGAGCTTTCCATCGAAAGCCCGCGCTATGCCGTGGCACTGATGCGCATCGGCGGCTCCATTCCCGGGAAAGAGGAGCAGGACTTGAGCCGCGACCCGGAATTGATGCGCTTTGCGGTCATGAACATAGCCGAAGAAGTGCTGCAAGGCCAAACTTCCTGCCATGTGTTCCATTACAACGGGCTGATTGCCGCGCTGTTTTTAGTAAAGGATGAGGAGCGCCAGCCGTTTTCCCAGGTGCTGGATGTATTGGAGACGGTGAGGCAGACGGTACGCCGGTATTTGGACTGTATTGTCGCCATCGGCGTCAGCAACCCCTGTACCACGCTTCAACATCTGCATCATGCTGCCGTCCAGGCGGCCTCCGCGCTGGACCAGTCCGCCTTGCTGGAGGATAACCAGGTGTTGGCCATCGCCGATGTAGAGCCGGGTAGCGCCAGACAGCTTGCCGCCGAGGAGATCACGCTTAGGGCGCTTTCCAACAGCATCAAGCTGGGCAATACGGGGGAAGCGGAGGACCTGGTGCGCCAATTGATAGAGGAAGCGCGAAAATCCAAGGCTGCCTTCCGTGATTATCAGGTGTATCTGCTGGAAGTGTTCCTGGCCATCATCCGAACAGGCCGTGATATGGAAGTTGAATGGACCGACGCTGGGGAAGGGCCGGGGCTGTCTTTGGAGAGCATGCTCAAAAGCCGCGACCTGGAGGAGGCGGAGGCCATGCTCCGGGCGTTATGCCGCCATCTTACCGGCTCCATACGGGATACGCGTCTGGAATCTGGCAGGCTGATGGTGCAAAAGGCGGTGGAATATGTCAGCGGGCGGTATATGAGCAGTGATATTTCCCTGGAAAGGGTATGCCGCCATCTGCATATCAGCACCGCCTATTTCAGCACGCTGTTCAAGCGGGAAATGAAAAAGACGTTTCACCAGTATTTGACTGAGCTGCGCATGGACAAGGCCATGACGCTGCTAACAGGGAGTGATTTAAAGACAGCGGATATTGCACTGCAGGTAGGTTTGGGCGATCCCAGCTATTTCAGCTATTCCTTCAAGAAGCACTTTGGCATTTCTCCGTCTCAGGCCCGTAAAAACCCCAGGGAGGAAAGGCCATGAGGCTTCACTTTCCAAGGAAAACGGAAGGCAACAGCCTTCAAATGGTGATCACCGCCTTTTTCATGGGCGGAATGATACTTCTTTTGCTTTTTGTAAGCGTCAGCCTTGTTACGCGCATGAGCCATATCTTGGAAGAAAACGCCATGTCGCGCACCCGGCAGACGGTGGACCAGGGCAACGCCAGTCTAGGTGTGTATGTGAGCGGGATGCTGGAGACCATGGACTATCTGGGCAACCTGGTGACTGCATCGCCGGATGTTTCGCTCATAGAGCTCAAGGAAGATATGGTTTTTTTGCAAAAGAGCCGCAAGGATGTGGCGGCCATGGCGTTGTTTTCTCCGCAGGGAGAACTCCTGGCCGGTACGGCGGGAGGCCTTTCCAAACCCGCCAGCGAAACAACGTCCTACGGCTGGTTTCAAAAGCCCAAAAAATCCGGCACGACCACGGTTTTCTTTTCCTCCCCCTATGTGCAGAACATATTTGCCGGGCAGTATGCCTGGGTCATCACCTTAAGCCGGGCTGTGGAGTATAGGCGAGATGGCCAGCGGGAGACGGGCGTGCTGATGGCCGATTTTGCTTTCAGTGCCATCTCCAGCCTGTGCGAAAACATCAGCCTGGGTGAGAGCGGTTATGTATACCTGGTCGATACGGAAACGGAGATCGTGTATCACCCGCAGCAACAGTTGATTTACGCGGGGCTTAAGAAAGAAAACCTCTTAGCCGTCCGTCAGCAGGTGTTTGGCCGGTGCCGTGATGTGCTGGACGGACGGGAGCGGCTGCTTACCATCACCACGGTGGACTATACCCGCTGGCGCATGGTGGGTGTGGCATACCTGGATGAAATACTTTCCATACAGCCGGAGCTGTTTCGGGTGATGACAGCCATACTGCTGGCCGGTGCGCTGCTTGCTGTGGTGGTGGCCATCCTTTCCGCCGTGCATGTGGCAACACCCATTTTTCAACTGGAAAAGATCATGGCCAAGGTGGAGGCCGGCAACCTGGATGTATGCATCCAGGAGCAGGGCTTTGCGGAGATCAGGTCGTTAAGCCGCACTTTCAACCATATGCTCAGCCGCATCCGCCGCCTGATGGATCAAATTGTGCACGAGCAGGAGACAAAGCGCCTTCACGAACTGAATGCATTGCAGGCGCAGATCAACCCCCACTTTTTGTATAATACGCTGGATTCCATTGTATGGATGGAGGAGCGTGGCCGCAGCCGGGAGGCCATTGTGATGGTTACGGCTCTGGCAAGGCTTTTCCGCATTTCCATCAGCAAAGGCCGCAACATCATCTCCGTTCGGGAAGAACTGGAGCATGTGCGCAACTACCTGATCATTCAAAAAATGCGCTTCAAGAACAAGTTCGACTATACCATTGACGCACAGGAGGAGACGCTTGACCTGCGCACCATCAAGCTGATTGTACAGCCAATTGTGGAAAACGCCATTCAGCACGGGCTGGAGGAATACTCCGTGGAGGAAGGGCTGGTTTCAATCAGCGCCTATCTGGAGGGTGAAACCCTCGTCTTCCGCGTGCGGGACAATGGCGCTGGCATGGCACCCCAGCAAGTGGAAAACATATTGACTTCTCCTGCCGGGCGTTCGGGCATTGGTGTGAAGAACGTGCATGAGCGGATTCAACTGACCTTTGGCAAGGAATATGGCCTTACCATTAGCAGTGTGCAGGATGAAGGCACCGAGGTATTGATCCGCTTGCCGGCAAGACAGGAGGGGATGGAATGAAAAAGCATGTGATTGTCTCCATCCTTTGCGTTGCCCTTGCGGCGCTTGCCCTTATATGGGGCCTGTCGCCCGTTGCGAATACCCGCACCCAGGTGGTAGAAGGAACGGTGGCCCTTTTGCTGGATACCGACATAGGCGCAGGCCCGCTGCAAATGAAGCAAGGGGCCAAGCAGGCTGCCCGTGAGCAAAAGGTGGATCTGATTACCGCTACGGCGGATTATTCCGGCAATGCAGCAAAGAGCCAGGCGGATCTGATGATGCAGCTTTTGGAAAGGGATGTGCGGGCGCTTTTGCTGGTGCCCGTTTCGGGTGCTGACCTGAATGAGCCCCTGAAAGAGGCAGAAAGGCGCAAGGTGCCGGTGCTTACATTGGCAGAAACGCCCATTGCAGGCGGAACGGCCTGCACCATCAGCGCCAACCACCAGGAGGCCGGGGTTTTGGCGGCAAAGTCTTTGTTATCGCGCATGGGCAAGCCGGGCTACGTACTGCTCATTACGGGAGATGCGCAGGACATGGCCGCAAATATACGTAAATCCGGCGCGATGACCATACTCTCTACTGAGCCGGAGATGAAAATCACTTTGGAAACATCACTGGAGGGCAAAACCATAGAGGATGTCCAGGCTTTGCTTGATAAAAATCCCAATATAAATGGCATCCTGGCGCTTACCGGGCCTGGCACGGACATTTGTGCACAGGCCTTGGGCCGTACCTTTATGGATATTCCCCTGGTGGGCATGGACTGCGGGCAGAACAGGAATCTGTACCTGGAAAACGGGCAGGTGGATGCCGTGGTGGTGGGCATGCCCTTTGCCATGGGGTATCTTGGCGTACAGTTTGCCATGCAATCGCTTTCCGGGCAGAGCATACCCAATTGGTATTACACGGAAAGCCGCGTCATTGATAGGGAGAACATGTATCTTCCGGAAAACCAGAAGCTTGCTTTTCCGCTGCTGCAGTAGCTGGACGGAAGTTGCAGCTAAGAAATACGGCATGGATGAATTACTGCCGGAATAATGTAAAACACCCTCAAGACGGTGAAAGGAGGGTCTGTCATGGATGCGTTATCCAAAGATTTCAAAGACTTTTTGCTTAAAAAAGGCGCGTCGCTGTGCGGCTTCGCCAATCTTGACGGGATTGTGGAGGGGGATTTGCACTTTGGTGTATCCGTGGCGGTGAAGCTGCCTGTTCACATTGTACAGTCCATCGAAGACGGACCCAGCAGAGCATATTTTGACGCTTATCACGCCATCAATGGCCAGTTGGATGGGATTGTGACGGCGGGAATGGAATATTTGCAGGCGAAGGGATACCGAGCACATGCAAAGACCAGGGCGAATGTGAAGGAGCACGAAGGGTACCGCACCGACCTGCCCCATAAAACCGTGGCTACCAGGGCCGGTCTGGGCTGGATTGGAAAAAGCGCGCTGCTGGTGAACCGTGAGTTTGGCCCGGCCATAAGGCTTTCCTCCCTTTTGACCGATGCGCCACTTTCGGTGGGTGAACCGATCAACAAGTCACAATGCGGAAATTGCACCGCCTGCATGGACCACTGCCCCGGAAATGCCATATCCGGAAAGCAGTGGGATGTCCATATGGACCGGGACGCGTTTTATGATGCCGCTGCTTGCCGCAAGGCGGCCAGAGCGATATCGGCAAAGCTGCTCAGTGAAGAAATCTCTCTGTGCGGCAAATGCATTGTGGTTTGCCCGTATACCAAGGCATATATGCGGCGCTTTTTGGAAAATGGGCAGAGTACGTTGTAAAAACAACGGAAAAGCTTGGCTGTCATGGGTATACTAAAGACAAGCAATGCAAAGGAGGCATCCTTATGGGCAAGCAGCTTACGCAAAAGGTGACCTGGGTAGGCAAGGTGGATTGGGAACTGAAACGGTTCCATGGGGAGGAATACTCCACATGGAAGGGTTCCTCCTACAACTCATATCTTGTGCGGGATGAAAAGACAGCGCTCATCGATACGGTGTGGCAGCCTTTTGACAAGGAATTCGTATCCCGCTTAAAGCAGGAGATCAGCTTAAGAGATATTGATTACATCGTCATCAACCACGGGGAAATTGACCACAGCGGCGCGCTGCCGGAGTTGATGCGCGCTATCCCAGACAAGCCCATCTACTGTACTGCCAATGCCGTGAAGTCTTTGAAGGGCCATTACCATGAGGATTGGCGCTTCGTGCCCGTGAAAACGGGGGATACGCTTTCATTGGGTTCCATGTCCTTGGTGTTTGTGGAAGCGCCAATGCTCCATTGGCCGGATTCCATGTTTACCTACCTGACAGGGGAGAACATACTCTTTTCCAACGATGCCTTTGGCCAGCACTATGCCACCGAATCATTGTACAATGACGTGGTGGACCAGGCGGAGCTGTACAGTGAGGCAGTGAAATATTACGCCAACATCCTGACGCCTTTTTCACCCCTGGTGACGAAAAAGATCAAGGAGGTCTTGGGCCTGTCTCTGCCGGTTGATATGATCTGCCCAAGCCATGGCGTGATCTGGAAAGACAATCCCGTGCAAATCGTGGAGCAGTACTTACAATGGGCCGACAACTATCAGGAAAATCAAATCACCCTGATCTACGATACCATGTGGAATGCCACCAGAAAAATGGCGGAAGCCATCGCCGCTGGCATCAGGGACAGGGATGATGCTGTTACCGTCAAGCTGATGCACGCCTCCAAGGAGGACAAAAACGACATAATCACCCAGGTGTTCCGCTCCAAGGCCGTTTTGCTGGGCTCGTCCACCATCAACAATGGCTATCTGTCCGCCCTGGGCGGACTGCTGGAAATGATGCGCGGCCTGAAATTTCAAAACAAGAAGGCGGCGGCCTTCGGCAGCTACGGCTGGAGCGGCGAGGCAGTGAAGATGCTGAACAAGGGCCTTGGTGAAGCGGGGTTTGCGCTTATCAATGACGGGCTGCGCGCCATGTGGGTGCCGGACGAAAAGTCGTTGGATTTGTGCTTTGCCTTTGGGCAGGAGATTGCCGCCGGTATCCGGGACTAAGCGAATCGATGCCGCCTCCCTCTGCTGTATGCGGGCGGGAGGCGGCTTTTTTGTTGCCTTACCCCTTGTCAGATACACCGTGATATGGTGTATAATGGGATATCACAGATGTGTAAAGGGGGATAGCCATTGATTCTTTCGGGAAAAGAGATACAAAGGTGCCTGGGCAGAGAAATCATCATTGAGCCCTTTCAAGAAAGCAGGCTCAACCCCAACAGCTACAACCTGACGCTGCATCGTACACTGCTTACTTATGACAATGCCGTGCTGGACATGAAAAAACCCAACACTGCAAGTGAACTTCAGATACCTGACAGCGGGCTTGTCCTCTCCCCGGGCCGGCTGTATCTTGGCCGGACCAATGAATATACGAAAACGGAAAAATATGTGCCAATGCTGGAGGGACGCTCCTCCATCGGCCGGCTGGGCCTATTCGTTCATGTTACCGCAGGCTTTGGGGATGTGGGCTTTGCAGGCTATTGGACGCTGGAAATGTTCTGCGTACAGCCAATCGTCATCTATCCGGAGGTTGAAATCTGCCAGATCTATTACCATGCCATCCAGGGAGATTACGTTCCCTACAAAAGCGGGAAGTATCAGAACAATACGGGCATACAGCCCAGCCTTTTGTACCGGGATTTTGACGGGGAAGAAAAATAAATCATCGGAGGTCTTTTATGAAGGTTCTGCTCATCAACGGAAGCCCGCATCAGGACGGCTGCACATACACCGCTCTTTCGGAGGTGGCAAAAACCCTTCGGGATGAGGGGATGGAAACGGAAATCGTACATATCGGCAAAGACCCCATCCGGGGCTGCACCGCCTGCGGCCATTGCTATACCGGCCCCGACAGGTGCGTGTTTGACGATGACATGGTGAACCGCCTCTTGGAAAAGGCGGAAAAGGCCGACGCCTTTGTATTTGGCTCCCCCGTGTATTATGCCTCCGCCAACGGGGCCTTGATCGCCTTGATGGATAGGCTTTTTTACGCCGGTGATTGCTTCGCCTATAAGCCCGGTGCATGTGTTGTTTCCGCCCGCCGGGCAGGAACCACCGCCGCCTTGGACCAGATGATGAAATACTTGACCATCTCCAACATGATGGTGGTAGGCTCCCAGTACTGGACCATGGTCCACGGGGGCAAGGCGGTGGATGTCCAGCAGGATCAGGAAGGGCTGCAAACCATGCGCGTTCTGGGCCGCAATATGGCCTGGCTGTTAAAATGCATCGAAGCAGGAAAGCAGGCAGGTATTCCGTTCCCGCAGAAGGAAGCACGGCAAAGAACGAATTTTATCAGGTAGTAGGCATGGGGTATCTTGAGAAGGATGTTATATGCATACTGAAACAGGTCCGCCTAAGCCGCATCGACGTTTGCTAATGGAAGATAAGTCCAGCCTTCACCTAAATAGGAAAAGGGGCGGCCCGTTTTACAGGCCGCCCTTTTTTTGTACATTACGTATCCAGGCTTCTAAAAGCTACGCTTTTCAGGCTTATAAGGCAGGATACAAGGCCGATGATCCCGGTGATCAGAAACATCACCGCCATGCCCGTCCCTTTGCCCATACCGACCAGTTTCATCAGAAACAGTGACAGATGCGAACTTCCTGCCATGAAGGGCTCGAACACGTTGTCCGCTAGATATCCTCCCAGGAAAAGCCCAAGGGGGATGGTACAGTATTGTATCGTATCCCGTGTGGAAAACACCCTCCCCTGCAGATCCGTAGGGACCTTTGTGCGCATGACAGTGGTAAGGTTGGCATTCAAAAACGGCAGGGGCATATTGCCAACGAAGGCCGCGAACACCCATATGGGTACGTTTCTGCCCAGCGCCCATAGTACGTTGCACAGCAAAAATGAAATGGCGCAGGAGCCGAATATCACCCGTGTGCGGCTTTTGAAAGGCTTCATCAGCGTGACCAGAATGCTGCCTGCAAGCGTGCCCAGCCCCACGGCGGAGGAGACCATGGATAGTGCTGCCTGGCTGCCGCCGGAGCGCTTTAAAATCATGGCCGGCAAAATGCCAAACCCGGTCATAAAAGCCAGCAGGTTGATAAAGGAAAAGAAAAGGATCATTTTCAATACAGGCCTGTGCTTTCGTAAAAAACCAAGACCCTGAAAGCAGCTTTTCAAGAACCTTTCTTTCTTTTCTTCCTTGTTGGGTACAGCCGGTATACGAATGAATATGGCCAACGACAAAAAGGCGGCGGTGAAGGTTAACAGATCGAAGGTGAGTACGGTTTTCAGCCCGCCCAGCGCAAGGACCGCCGTGGCCAGCGCCGGAGTTATTACCGAGACCAGAGAACTGGAAAATACCTGCAGCCCGCTGACCCGCAAATACTGCTCCTTGGGCGCCAGCAGGCTTACCGCTACGTAGGAGGCAGGATATTGAAAAGCGTTCATGCAACTGATGAGGAAGTTGACACCGTACAGGTGCCAGAGCTGCAATTGACCCGTTTCTTGCAGGAGAAAGACCGTCAGCGTGCCCATAGCGGCCACCAGGTCGCTTGCAAGCATGATCCGCTTCTTGTCCCACTTGTCGGCCAGGGTTCCTGCCACAAAGCAGAAAAGGATCGATGGCAGGTATGTGAAAAATGACAACAGCGCAATGCTGGTAGCTGTGCCTTGCTTGCCGTATGCCCACAGAATGAGCGCAAAACCCGTCATGGCACTGCCCAGCGAGGATATGGATTGACCGGCCCAGAGAATCAGAAAGCTCTTAAGCCCGGCGAATTTATTTGTAGGTTTCATGGCTTTGCTCCTTCAAATCAATCTGCTGAAATAAAGTGATGCAAAGCCTGATTCGGACGGTGCTATTTGATTACCGCTCCATGCACATCCCGTCCTTCATCAGACCATGCATGGAGCAAAGACAATGCAGAGCTTCATATAACCTACGCCATTTTCTTTTTTGTTGGAACCGGGAGCAGTATAGCACAACTCAATCCTACATGCAAGACAATAGATAGGGAAACGTTGACAGTCAAAAGGCACATCGGTACAATATCTATATTGTGATTGAAAGGTATTGTGCCGAATGCGAAAGACCGCGTTTATCATTCTGACGGCGTTGGTATTATGCCTTGCCGCTTCCGCCATGGGGGAAAAGGTGGGTACTGATACCCTGACCATTTCGTTCCTGGGAGACTTAAGCATCGGCGACTCCTACCGTGTAAGGAACTATGATAAAGGCTACGCCAAAACGGTGGACAAGAACGGGTTTGACTGGCCCTTTTCGCTTGTCAGGTCCTATCTTGACGCGGATGATGTCACCGTGGCCAACCTGGAGGTGGTATTCACTACTAAAAATAGGCAGGCCAACAAGGACATAAACCTGATTGCCGATCCCAGGTATGTGGGTGTCTTGCTGGAATCGGGTGTGGATGTTCTAAACACCGCCAACAACCACAGCTTCGACTTTTTGGCCGTGGGCTATCAGGAAAGCATGAAAACTCTGGATGATGCGGGCATTCCCCACTTTGGCACCGTCAATCCCGGCAGCAAGAGTATGGTCGATCATGTCCTTGTTCAAGAGGTAAAAGGGATCAAGATTGGTTTTGTGGGCTTTACGTATCCGCAAAACAGCGATATCGATAGGATCGCAAAAAGAATACAGAACTTGCGGGATCTGGGCTGCCAGCTTGTTATCGTCAGCCTGCATTGGGGCCGTGAACTGCATGCAACACCGGAAAGCGGCCAGTATTCCTACGCGAGAAAGGTGCTGGATGCAGGCGCGGATGTGCTGTACGGCCATCATCCGCATATTCTGCAGCCGGTGCATTTTTACAATGGCAAACCCATTTTTTACAGCCTGGGGAATTTCACCTTCGGCTCCATGGGCAGGGCGGACCGGGATACCGGCATCTTTCAGCTTCGATACAGCCTGACAACTAAGGGGCCTCAATTGAAGAATTTCACCGTCATCCCCTGCCGAACCCAGGGCTCGGGGGATTTTAGGCCCTATGAGCTTACGGAGGAATCAGCGAGGAAGACGATGCTCAAAAAGCTGGTCTTCAAGCGTGAGGCCAAGGGCATGCAAAACCTGCCATCATCCTTTATCGAGACTGGCAGTGTGGATTTTACGAACGGGGAGTAAAACCCTAAAGGGCTTATCACCACATATCGCCAATGCTGATGAAAAGCCTCGTATCGGTTAAGGTCATATACACACTGACACCTCCGGCCCCACGGTCTGTACCAAAATCGGCATGAAGCTCCATTTCGCCTAATGTTGTTTCCGTTTCTTTACACCCATCGTCATAGTATCCGGCCCGGTTCTGGTATGCTGCCTTCATAGCAGGGATCAAGTCATCAAACAGATCCTTACCTTGTTGTTTTTCGAGACCGTCAAAGGACAGTTCTACATTATAAAGCGTATCAGGGGAAAGCCAGCCATCTTCTATCATGAATCCATATGTGACAGTACAAGACGTATCCAAAATTTGATCCTGATAGATATAATACATCATATTGCCCCATTCGCGGCTGTCTCTTGTTTGAAGAGGCGTCCCCTTTATCATTTTCAATAGCGGGTAAGGCATTGGGAAATACGCCTGTAATCCTGGAACTCCTGTGGTATCGATTCCGCCCCGCACGATTGCAGTGCCGAAGCAAAACAAGGCGAAAGCCATAGCTAAGGCCAAAACCAACAAGGTCAGGCATCCCTTTTTCATATGATTTCCCTCTTCCGTGCGATCAGGGCTGGAATTACCCCAACCATGTTTTTCTAATAAGGCATACTTCCGCCACGACAGCCAGTGCGGCTTCAAGCCCTCTAACGATGTCTGAAAGCTCCATGCCGAAGGCGGGCTCGTTTTTTTCCTCCGCCTGTGCCGTTAGGTACGGCACGTGGATGAATCCGCCTATCATTCCGGGGAACTCTGTCTCTATCAGGTTCAAGACGCCGTACATGAGGTGATTGCAAACGAAAGTTCCCGCCGTATTGGATACCGCCGCCGAAAGCCCGACGTCTTGGATGGCCTTCACCATGGCCTTGATGGGCAGTGTGGCAAAATAAGCCGTCGGGCCGCCGGGAAGGATAGGCATATCCTGCGGCTGGTTTCCTTTATTGTCGGGAATGGCGGCGTCCTCCATGTTGATGGCCACCCGCTCCGGGGTGATGGCGGTGCGCCCGCCGGCTTGGCCAATGCACACCACGGCAGCGGGCCTTGCGGTACGCATGGCCTCTGCCACCGTATCGATAGCAAGATGGAAAACAGTAGGCACTGTCAGCTTTACGATCTCTGCCGTGGCGATTCTGGCAGCCACCAGCTTCACGGCCTCCTGGGCCGGATTCACCATCTCCCCACCGAAGGGCTCAAAAGCAGTCAGCAAGATGATCAACGCAACTTCCTCCCTCTATCGGTGATTATATACCGCTAGCTTTAAAGGGGCAATCCAGGGCAGTCTCATTTTAACTTTTTTTATCAAAAATGAGGATGCCTCCGATGGTCCAGGGCGTTAGGTTCGCCCTGGTCGCCCCCTCAGGTGCGAAATTTCTATTGACAAAATACAAAGGAGATTGCACTAGGGGGCAACCGCTTCCCTTTTACAAGGTGCTCCAAGCGTGGTAAAATGTGACTGACAATGATAAGGGAGGGCGTGCCATGACCTGTCAAAAGAGGGAAGCGGGCTGCGGCGGCTGCCCTCTTGTGCATATTGCCTATCCCGAACAACTGAAAAAGAAACAGGCGTTTGTAAAAAAGCACCTGTCCACCCTCGGCAAGCCAAAGCCCATCCTGGGTATGGAAGTGCCAGCCCATTACCGCAACAAGGCCATTGCCACCTTTGCCACTAAAAAGAGCGGGTTGATATCGGGCATGTACCGGGAAGGAACGCATCATGTGATCCCCGTGGATGAATGCCTGCTTCACGCGCCAGAATCGGACGATGTACTGCGGGCCGTTAGGGAAACCGCCACAGAATGCGGGCTTACCGCCTATGATGAGGACAGGCACAAAGGTTTTCTGCGCCATGCGCTGGTTCGAAGGGGCCACTATACGGGGCAGATATTGGTGGTGCTGGTGACAGCTTCCGCTCCATTTCCAGGGAAAGAGTTATTCCTATCCAAACTGCTCGAAAAGCAACCCGGCATTACCACTGTGGTGCAGAACATCAATACCCGCTCGACCAGCGCGGTACTGGGCTTTGTGGAACATGTGCTGTATGGCAAAGGCTATATCGAGGACATGCTGTGCGGCCTGCGTTTTACCATATCGCCCCGTTCCTTTTACCAGGTGAACACCGTTCAAACCGAGGTGCTGTACCGTGAGGCCATCCGCCTGGCGGAGTTACATGGGAATGAAACAATCATTGACGCTTATTGCGGCATCGGCACGCTGACCTTGGTTGCCGCCAAATCTGCCGGACAAGCCATCGGGATTGAGTTAAACCCCGCTGCCGTGAACGATGCCAAACGCAATGCCGATATGAACGGTATTCAAAACGCCGCTTTTCTCAAAGGCGATGCGGGCCGGGTGATGGTGAAAATGGCGGAGGAGGGCAAAACCGCCGATGTGGTGTTCCTGGACCCGCCACGGGCCGGCAGCAGTGAGGAGTTCCTTTCGGCGCTGTGCAAGCTGTCACCCAAGCGTGTGGTGTACATTTCCTGCAATGTGGAAACACAGGCAAGGGATTTGAAATACCTGCATGAGCGGGGGTACAAGGTGCGGGTTATCCAGCCGGTGGATTTGTTTCCACATACAGAGCATGTGGAATGCGTGGTCATGATGACAAGGATGTAACAACCTGCAAACCTGTGGAGTTCTGGCTTTTGCAATGATAGTGAGGCTGTCTGTACAACCTTACCTTTCAAAGATGTACGCGAAAACACATCAATAAGGATATTTGGAGGTGGTGAAATGAGCTTGAAATTCAAGGAAATCATACGTTACGAAAAAAGCCATATGAATGAAATTCGGTATATTATGAATTACAGAATTGTTCCTGGTTATCTATTGTTGATAATCATCTGTGTTATGATGAGTATAGATGAAACAAAGTATACTCCTTTAGCCATTTTGCTTTTTGGCATTATTGGATTATTAACGGTTCTACTTTTGGCATCGGGTCCATTTGTGAGAAAAAAAGAAATTCAAATGGAAATGGGTAGGTATAACTTCGAAAGAAGGGAGATAGAACCAACCCAAATTTTCGATTTCTCAAATGAAGAGAATTCCATTCAATTTGATTCCAACGGTATGACTGTGAACGATGCATTCTACTGGTATAATCATTTAACGGTACGGGTAATTACGTCCAATTATCTTCTGAGAATCATAATAAATATCATTTTTATCATTGACGAGATGAACTGCTATCAAATCCCCTTTAATGGAGATACGATTGATATGATCAGGCAATTTGATATTAAGCTGGAAAACCCGGATGATTTTGAATATATAGTAAATCACAAGGAAAATGCTTTTAGGAAAATATTTCTTAAAGGTCATGTGTAAGCGTGACACTGTATGACATACGAGCACGCGGAATGCATCTTTTGTCAAGGAAGCAAATACTGGAAATATAGCAGCCGAATAAATCACAAAGGATATTTGTAAGGAGGAACATTCAGATGGACAATGAAAAATGCGACCTGATCCATCCCAACGGTGTCAAAGAAAAGAAAATTGATGTCATTGATGGATATACCATAAAGTATCACGCCAATGAGTCCACCATTTGGTCCAAAGGCAAGATGGCAAATGGCCAGCCCGAAGGCTATTTGGAATGGTACCGCCCGGATGGTACGATGAAACGTTCAGGGTATTTCGAAAAGGGAGAACCCGTAGGGGAATGGATTACCTACAATGATAAGGGAGAGAAGCATAAGATAACCATACGGGGCAAAAAGGAGCAATAGGTCTACATCCTGGATAATCATAGAATAACTCATACGTTCAGCATACAGCTCCTCTGTCATCTGTTGATGCCGGCCAGGAGCTTGTCTTTTTCTGCCCGCATATGAGCAGCCTCCTGAGTAATTGCCAAATATTACACATAGAGATTCGACACAAATTAGTGTATTATGTAATAAAATTGACACAAAAAAGTAACTTATGGAGGTACACATGATGAAGTCAAACAGGAGTATTTCCGCAATTATCGTGGGAGTCCTATTGTTGCTTGTGTTGGGTACACAGGCTTTGGCAGCCACAACGTATACGGTAAAGGCTGGCGATTGGCTGTCGAAAATCGCCAAAGCGTACGGCGTAACCGTGGCACAACTGAAGCAGTACAATTCTCTTAAATCAGATACCATCTACGTCGGGCAAAAGCTCATTGTATCTCCGGATACAAATCCCAAGACCAATCCTGATACCAACTCCGATACCAAGGTTGTTGTGAAAAAGGGCGATACCCTATGGCGGATCGCCTCAAGGCATGCAACAACTGTGGCAAAGATCAAAACCCGCAACAATCTGAAAAGCGATGCCATTTATGTCAATCAGGTGTTGTATATACCCTCCGCATCAACGAACCCGGCCCCGGTCCCATCCACACCGGCACCAAAGACGCCTTCAAAAGCTGTGACGAGCTGGCCGACCGTTACGTATATCGTCAAGGCAGGAGACACGCTGAGCGGCATCGCCAAGAAATTCAATACCACTGTTGAAGCGATCATGAAGTACAATTATATGGATCCCGGCGAGTGGCTCAATGAAGGCCAGAAAGCGGCCATCAACGGCTATGCCCCAAGGAACTTTGCCGTGACGCCGGGTGAAAGCTCATCCCCCAAGAAGGTAGGCAAAATCGTTGACTGGTTTTTGGATGGGAAATACCTCATCAAAAGAAACGATGTGTTTCTTGTTACTGACGTTGCAACCGGGTTGCAGATGAAGTTCAAGATGATGGGCGGAGCCAATCACTCGGATGTGGAGCCGTTGACATCGGAAGATACCGCGAAGATGAAAAAGCTGTTTCCTGCATGGACTTGGACGCCCCGATCTGTGGTCATTTTCCATAAAGGCATCAACTTTGCGGCATCACTTTCCGGTATGCCTCACTCCTATGATACGGTAGACAATAACGTGGATGGCCACTTTGATTTGTATTTATCTGGCAGCAAAGGCCATGGGGCATCCGTTTCGCAATCTTATGTGAAGCAGCATCTGAATAACATACTGATCGCGGCAGGAAAGTAGTATCTGATAATGGTATAAGAAAAGGGGCCATCAAAATAACGATGGCCTCTTTCCTCATCATTGCACATGAACTCATAAGGAGACAATCGCGTGAAAAAGGCCGTAATCATACTGGGCAGCCCAAGAAAGAACGGTAACAGTACCACCTTGGCCAAGCAGGCCGGATACGGTGTTACAGCCGCAGGAGGAAGCGTTGAAACCTTTTACTTAAACGGCATGAACATCCGCCCTTGCCAGGGCTGCGGACACTGCCAGCGGCACCCGGAGAAGGGATGCATCCTCTCGGACGACATGAATGCAATCTACGCTTCGCTATCTGCAGCCGACGCGCTATTGATTGCGGGACCTATCTATATGTTTTCCGTTTCTGCCCAGATCAAGCTTTTCATGGATCGCTGCTATGCCGTGCCCAAAGCACTGAAGGGCAAAAGAGTGGGGATTTTGATGACCTACGGCTGCGAGGACGAGTTCGTCTCCGGTGCAGTCAACGCATTTGCTGCGATGCGCGATGAGTACCGGTACAAACAAGCTGCTGTTGTTGGCATTGTACATGGCAGTGCCAACGCCATGGGCGAGATTGCGTCGAATACAAAAGTGATGGACGAAGCCTATGGGCTTGGGCTAAAAATCTTTGGATAACGACACAAAGCGCTGAATTTTGGGCATGCACTAAAGCCGGGGAGCCACCTGCATCAAGCGGCATCTTGCTTCCAGTCAGAGAGTTATCAGGAGCGGCAAGCATATGAAATTCTACTTCGCACCCATGGAAGGCCTGACCGGTTACGTTTACAGAAACGCCCATCATGCTTTCTTTCCCAAAGGAATCGCAAAATACTTTTCACCCTTTATTGTCGCAAATCAAAGCGATAACTTTAAAACCCGTGAATTGTATGATGTTTTGCCAGATAACAACCCGGGAATCGTTTTGATACCGCAATTATTGACCAATAATGCGGATGATTTTATTCATACCGCAAAGAGATTAATGCAGTTGGGCCATGATGAAATCAATTTGAATTTGGGCTGCCCTGCGGGAACTGTCGTATCAAAAGGCAGAGGGGCCGGGTTTCTTGCCAAACGAGAGGAACTCGATGTATTTTTGGAATCCGTTTTCAGCCGTTCGGTCGCGAGAATATCCATCAAAACGCGGGTAGGCAAGGAACGGCCTGAAGAGTTTGAAGCGTTGATTGAGATATTTAACAAATACCCCATAAAAGAGCTGATCATACATCCCCGGATTCAAAAGGATTTATATAGAAACAAGCCCAATTTGGAAGCCTTTCGGGCAGCCTTTCATCAAAGCAAAAACCCTGTCTGCTATAACGGCGACATATTTTCAACTGGGGATTGTAAAAGCTTTTCGGAAAGGTTCCCGAATGTAGATACGGTCATGCTTGGCAGAGGATTAATCACCAACCCCGGCCTGATCAATGAGCTTTTGTACAATGTCAAGCTTGAAAAGAAGCTGTTGAAAAGCTTTCACGACAAAATATATGATGATTATAAAGGAATACTCTTTGGCGAGAAGAACGTTTTGTACAAAATGAAGGAGCTATGGAGCTATATGATATTGATGTTTTCCGACAGCGCAAAGCGTGCAAAAAGCATCAGGAAAGCGCAAGGTTTTCATGACTATAATGAAGCTGTTGCATGTCTGTTCAGAGATTCGGATATTTTGGAAAGCAGGTAATACACTGCACTTCGTCATCCAATTTCTATTTGTATTCGAATTCATGCCGCTTGTCAGCATGCCTTATGCAGTCGGCATTATTGACGGATATGCATGAGCGGTGTTCTGATACACTTATGGAATTTTGGTGATTTGGTTTATTTGACAAACAAAGTATCCGATATATGATATTGTACCTGGCAATTGTATTTCGTTATAAAGGAAAATAATATGAAGAAGAAAATCGCCTCACTTTTTGTTATCGCGGCAATCATCATTCTTTCATCATCGACTTTGTTATTCAATTTACCAACCGCCATCATGCCGCCAAAGCCGGTAAACGGTGTCCTGGATTTGAGCAACTGGTCACTTGAGAAAGATGGAATTGTCAGCTTGAAAGGTGAGTGGCTCTTTTACTTTCATCAATTTCTGACGCATGAAGACTTTGAAAAAGGCGTTGACGTTACTCCAACACTTGTTGAAATACCCAGCACCATAAAGAGCATGGCCACAGACAAGCCATTTGAGGAAAACAATTTCTATGGCACTATGAGGCTTGTGATCAAGCTGCCTGAGGGGTCGAAGGCATATGGACTAAGGTCTGATATTATACTCACATCCTATAAGCTCTACATTGACGGCGAACTATACGGTGAAGTAGGGAAGGTAGGCACGGGCCAGGAGAACAGCGTTCCATATTACAATATTCTTACTTCCTACTTTCATCCACAAGGCAATGAAGTGGAGATCATCTATCATACATCAGATTATACGGCGAATGACTGTACCATTGCAGCACCCAAATTCGGGTTGGCCGACCAGATCGCCGGGGAAGCGCAGTTGGGCCTGGGCAGGGATTTGTTCCTGTTTGGCATGCTGCTCATTATGGGTATCTATCATTTCGGACTGTACATCATGAGGGCAAAGGATCGGGCCCCCCTTTGTTTTGGGGTATTCTGCCTCTTGTTTTCACTTCGCATGCTGCTGGTGGGAGAGCGCTTTTTGCCAAGCCATTTGAATCTGGGCTTTTTTGTTTATGGACGAATGGCGTATTTCAGCGTTTTTATCGGCTTTGCGGCATTGTGCGGATTTTTGTATTACGCCCTGGACGGACTGTTCGCCAAATGGTTTCTAAAAGGCAGTGCCGCTCTTGGAGCATTGTTTGGCTTTATCGCTTTATGGATGCCATATACCTGGGCCGACAAGCTTTTGATGATCTATGCCGTATTCGGTTTCATTCTATTGGGTTATGCTTTGATTCGTTTGATTGCCGGCACATTGAAAAAACGCCCTTTTGCAAACATTGTATTGCTGGGCTTTTCCTTTCTTGGAATCACACTTATCAATGATTTGGTTTATCAGATCACCTTGGCCAATACGCCGTCGCTCATTCCGCTGGGCGTTTCAGTTTTTACCTTTACGCAGGCATATACCTTGTCAGCCAAATTTTCAAATGCCTATACCAGAGCCGAGCACCTCTCTGTAGAGAATGAATCTATTTTATCAGAGTTGAAGCTTGTAAACAGCAATCTGGAATTCCTGGTGCAGGAGCGGACCTTAGATTTGCAAAAGGCCCTTAACGAAATGGAAATCATGTCGAAAACGGATTACTTGACAAAATTGCCAAACAGACGCCTGGTGCTTTCCAAAATCAAGGAACTGATGAAGCGTAAGAAGAACTTCTATATTGGCCTTGCCGATGTAGACCATTTTAAGAACATCAATGACCGGTTCGGGCATACCAAGGGGGACGAAATTCTGGTCCGTTTATCATCAATACTGAGCATGGCTGTTGGTGACAGCGGCTTTGTTGGCCGTTGGGGCGGCGAGGAATTCCTGATTGTAATAGAAGCGGATCAAATCGAAGCAATGCTAGATAAAGCAAACAGCATACGGAAAGCGGCAGAGGAATACCGGCATGAAGATATTGGTGAAAACATTACGCTCACCATTGGGTTATGCAAATACCAGAAGAACGTCACAATAGAAACAATGATTGCCAACGCAGACAAAGCGCTTTATCAGGGAAAACTGGCCGGAAGAAACCAGTGTATGATCGCGACGTAAGATAGGCAGTAAAGGGTGGAACACGATGCCGGTTGTAAAATGCACGTTGGCTGATTGCGCACAATTGGCCGCTCAATGTGCGGGAATAGATGATATCAATCCTTTTTGCATATCTAAATCCAAGGAGGATAAAGGGATTGGAAATCTGGGATGTTTATGATCAAGACAGATTGCTGACAGGGAAAACAATGGCAAGGGGAGAAAAATTCGAGAACGGCGCATATCATCTGGTTGTGCACGTATGCATTTTCAATACTCAAGGATTAATGCTCATACAGCAAAGGCAGCCGTTTAAAAGCGGCTGGCCGAATTTGTGGGACATCACCGTTGGCGGAAGCGCAATAACGGGAGATACCAGCAGGACGGCCGCGGAGCGAGAAGTTTTGGAGGAACTCGGTTACAGGATCAACCTTGATCACGTGCGGCCGTCGCTAACGGTTAATTATGATGTGGGGTTTGATGATTTTTATCTTGTGGAAGAGGATGTGGAACCAGGCAGCTTGAATCTCCAATATGAAGAAGTGCAAAGGGTCAGGTGGGCAACGAAAACGGATATTCTGGCCATGATCGATAACGGGGAATTTATACCGTATCACAAGAGTTTTATTGCATTGCTGTTTGACATGCGCAAATATATGGGAACTCACAGGAAGGAAGGGTCATGAAGCCTATAGTTGCATTGCCAATACAGGCAATTGATAGAAAGAATGGAGGCAAGATGATGAAGACCGTAATCATCTACTACACCCTTGGCGGTGCCACCAAAAAGGAGGCCGAGCGGTTGGCCCAAGAGCTTAACGCACCTGTGCACCAGGTAAGGGAGGTACGCAGCCGCAGCGTATGGAGCGCTTTTGTTCCCGGTTGCATTCAGGCAATAAACCGCCAAGCCGTTTCCATCCGGCCGTTGGATGTTCACCTTGATGAATATGACCGGATCGTCATTGGCTGCCCTGTGTGGGCCGGCCATCCGGCGCCTGCTTTCAATGCCATGGCGGAGCTGCTGCCTGGCGGCAAGGAGGTGGAGGTTTTCCTTTGCTCCGGCGGCGGGGAAACCGCAAAGAGCGAACAGGGGACCAGGGCGCTGATCGAAAGGAAAGGCTGCACCCTCATATCCTACCGCAATGTGATGACAAACGTTCCGCCCAGGAAGATGAAGGAATGATGCTGCCCAAGAATCCTTTGCATAAAGGGGAGGCATATGAACGCTGGTATTTTTCGAACCATTGAAAACCATATGCTTGGGCTTATGAAGGACAGCGCTCACGACAAGGAGCATATCTACCGGGTATTATATATGGCACTGGATATTGCCAGCCATGAGGTCAATGTGGATATGGATGTATTGATTGCCGCATGTCTGTTACACGATATCGGCAGGGAGGAGCAATACAAAAATCCCAATGTGTGTCATGCCCAGGCTGGAAGCCGGTTGGCGCATGATTTTTTGATGGGAATCGGCTGGGACAGTACGATGGCGGATCATGTGCG
The DNA here is from genome assembly GCA_023415145.1 of Bacillota bacterium. GTDB lineage: Bacteria > Bacillota > Clostridia > Christensenellales > Aristaeellaceae > JAEWAH01. Next base: position 22,086 of record JAEZLW010000104.1, read on the forward strand.
GGAATGCATTTTGACGCACCGGTACAGAAACGAGAACCTTCCTGACAGCCTGGAAGCGAAGATACTGTTTGACGCGGACAAGATCGACGCTACCGGAACACTGGGGATCGCCCGGACGCTGATTTATCAGGGCCAGGAATCAGAGCCGCTGTATTCTGTGGATGATACGGGTCATGTTCTGGATGGTGCTTCCGATGAGCCGCCTTCGTTTTTTCAAGAGTACAAACTCAAGCTGGAAAAGCTGTACGGCATCTTTTATACAAAGCGGGGCCGGGACGTTGCCGCAAGCCGACGGGATGCGGCGGTCGCATTCTACAATAGCCTGCTAGCGGAAGCCAGGGAATGTTATGAAGCCGGGAAGTGCATCCTGGAGGAAATACTGTAGATGGAAAAAGCGATCATTAACGCAAAAGTATATCTGGAACGGGAGAAATTTGCCCAGGCAGTGCTGATAAGGGGCGAGCATATCGCCTTGATTGGCAGCAATGAAGAAGTGCTTGCCGCCGCAGGCGGCCGTGCAGAGCGCATTGATGCCAGAGGATGCCTGCTTGTGCCCGGATTCCATGACAGCCATATGCATCTGGCCTTCTTTGGCCGGTCGGCCGGTGCCATAGAGGGTGGCAGCGCTGCATCTGTCAACGAACTGATCGGGTTGGGCCGCACGGCCATCGAGCGCTTAAGGCCGCGTCCCGGAGCCGTTATCACCGGCAGAGGCTGGGATCAGGAGCAGTTTGCCTCTGAAAAACGACTGCCTTCAAGGCATGACCTGGACAAAATCTCCACCGAACACGCCGTTGTCCTCAGCCGCAAGTGCGGACACCTGCTGTGCTGCAATACAAAGGCGCTGACGCTGGCAGGCATTGGCCGGCCGGTGCCCAAGGTTGCGAGCGGGCAGATTGATGTGGACGAAGCGGGAAACCCTACCGGAATTTTCCGCGAAAGTGCCATGGACCTGATACTTAAAATCGTGCCCCCTCCTGATGCGCAGGAAGTAGAATCACAGTTGGAGTATGCCATGCATCACGCGCTGGAAAACGGCCTGACGGCTGTTGCCAGCCAGGATGTTTCGGGCGGGGACATTGATCTGTATACCAATGCGTATGCGAGGCTGCATGAAAAGGGCTTGCGCCTGCGCGTAACCGAGCAGGCTGGAATCGGTTGCATGGAGCATTTGGATGATTATATACAAAGGGGACACCGCACCGGGGATTTCCTGCACGCTCCCTTCTTGAAAATGGGGCCGCTGAAGCTGTTTGCGGATGGCTCCCTTGGCTCCCGCACTGCACTGATGCGAAAGCCGTACAAGGATGCGCCGGATGATGCGCCCGATGCCAAAGGAATACGTGTGCTGGAGCCGGATGTAATGGCCGCCTATATCATAAAGGCCGCGCAAAACGGATTGCAGGTGGCGGTGCACGCCATCGGCGACGGCGCCATAGAGACAGCCATCTCCTGTTTTGAGGCCGTGACGGGAGAAGGCAATAATCCTTTGCGGCATGGCATAGTGCACTGCCAGATTACCGACCGGCCGCTCATTTCGCGTATGGCGAAAAACGATCTTCTGGCCTTGGTCCAGCCCATCTTTCTTGCAAGCGATATGCATATGGCTCAAAAGCGGGTGGGCAGAGAACTGGCTTCCACCTCCTATGCATTTCATACCATGGCGCGCCTTTTTATGCATGTGGCGTATGGCAGCGACTGTCCCGTGGAAACGATGAATCCGCTTGCGGGCATCGCCTGTGCCGTAACAAGGACCGATCCCGCCGGCGTGCCCGGGGACGTCTTTTTTCCGGAGGAACGGGTGGATGTATATGAGGCTGTGGACAGCTATACACTGGGCAGCGCCTATGCCAATTTCGATGAAAAGCGAATGGGGCGCATCAAGGAAGGATATCTTGCGGACCTTGTATTGCTGGACCGGGATATATTTGCCATCCCCGAAACGGAGATTGGCAGCGCTCAGGTGCTTTTCACAATGGTGGGCGGAGAGATTGCCTATCAACGTGACAGGTGATTCTATTCAGATAGCGGCCCCTGGACCGATTGAAGTGGCAGCAAAAAAAGGAGTGTAGATGATGCCTGGCGAGTACTTCGACACAAAGATATTCACTTTGCCGAAAGCGGATTATGAGCATATAAGGACTTGTGCCGATTTGCCAACTTGAAAGAATGCCTTCTGTATCATGAGTGAAAATGCGCAGCGGGCTTGATCCTGTCAAAGGAGGTCGATCTTACGGAGTTTGTTAGGGAAGGGCTTATGTTCAGGGAGTTTGGCGAATAAGACTTCGATCTGTTTTATGCCGTCTTTTCCAATGAGCAGGTGATGCAATATGCCTTGCGTGACAGGTATGAAAGCAAGGCAGACCTGCTTCCTTATTTTCATGAGGTTCTTGAGAACAATCGGGCCAATACGAAGCGCAAAGCTTATGAATATGCCGTATTCCTTTCGTCCACCGGTGCATTTGCCGGTTTTGCGGATATCGATATATACGTAAGGAATGAACATGGCGGCTGCGCGGAAATCGGCTATTTTCTCCTGCCTGATTTCTGGGGAAAAGGGTACGCAACGGCAATTGTCAGGGCGTTGCTTGGCATTTGCTTTGACGAGCTTTCACTGCACAGGGTTTTCGCATGCTGCAATGCCAGGAATGCAGGATCGGAGGGGGTCATGCAAAAGGCCGGCATGCAAAAGGAAGGGGAATTCAAAAAGGCCCGGTTCAAGCATGGCTGCTGGGACAATGAGTTAAGATATGGCATTTTGGCGGAGGAATGGAGCAATTCACCAGCGTGCAATAATGGTTTGTTGGATAGGTAAAGGAGGCCTTTTCATGGGAACCGGCTTCACGGTCAATGAGACATACGAGAATATTCCGGACTGCTTTTTTGCGCTGGATAGTACCTGGCGCATTACCTATGCAAACCAAAAAACTGCCGATGTCATTGGCTGGCAGCCGAAAGAGCTGGTTGGGAAAGTGATATGGGATCAGTTCCCTGAGCTTATTGGCACACCCGTCCATGACGCATACGTAAAAGCCAGGGAGACCGGCATGGTGCAGCGTGTGGAAATGAACGGGCCGCAAGCGGGTACATGCTTCAGTGTTCTGGCGGTTCCAATGGCTGATGGAATCCACGTCTACGGGCAGGATATCACCAGGCGCAAGCAGGCTGAAATAGCTTTGATATTGAATGAAGAACGGGAAGCGTTTTTGTTAAAGCTAAGCGATGCCATCCGACCGCTTTATGATCCGCTGGATATCCAGGATGCTGCCGCCCGAGTGTTGGGCGAACACTTGAAAGCGGACCGGGCCTTTTACTGCGATGTAGTCAAGAAGGATGAGGTGGAATACTTTTTCACGCAGCGGATGTATCAAACATGGGATGATACATTTCCCCTGGGCCTTGCCAGGGTGGACAGAATGGCGAAATTGTTAGGTAAGTGCCGGGAAGGGCGTACGATTGTCATCCATGATCTTGCGTCCGATCCACGGCTTGATGACAGGGAGAGGGAAGCCTGCCGCTCAAAGAAAATGTTGGCGGTGGTCTGCGTGCCGCTGATCAAATATGGAAGGTTTGTGGCAAGCTTTATGGTTCACCAATCCCATGCATGCTGCTGGACACCGCAAGGGATAAGCCTTGTGGAGGAAACGGCGGAGCGGACATGGGCAGCGGTGGAACGGGCAAGGGCAGTTGCCGCACTTAGGGAAAGCCAGGCGGAGCTTACGGCGGAACTGAATGGTGCAAAGCTTTTGCAAAGTGTCAGCCTTGTATTTTGTCATGAAGAAAACATACAGGCGTTGTATGAGCAGATTGTGGATGCGGCTGCGAACATCATGCATTCACAATTCGCCAGCCTGCAGGTGTATTATCCACAGCGTAAAAGCAGCGGTGAACTCAAGCTGCTGGCCTACAAGGGGCTTGACCGAAAAACAGCGGACGCCTGGGAATGGATTGATATTACGGCCAATACTCCTTGCGCCACAGCATGGCGTACCGGACACCGCGTACTTGTGAAGGATATACAAACATGTGATTTTATGTCGGGTACGGATACAATGCATGCTTTTTTACAGGCGGGTATCCATGCTACCCAGGCTACCCCTTTGTATTCCCGCCGGGGCCAACTGCTAGGCATGATTTCCACCCATTGGCGTGAGAAGCATGAGCCCGCGGAGCAGCAATTGCGCTTGCTGGATGTTCTTTCCAGACAGGCGGCCGATTTGATTGAACGCAGGCTGGCGGAAATGGCCTTAAGGGAGAGCCAGGAGCGCACGCTTATCCTGAACAAGGAACTGGAGGAAGCCGACAGGAACAAGAACGAGTTTTTGAGCGCTCTGGGCCATGAATTGCGCAATCCCTTGGCAGCCATCTCCGTTGGGCTGCAAATAATCGATATCACACGTGACTCGGGTGATACCAGCTATGCGATAGAGATCATGAAACGGCAAATGAAGCAGCTCTGCCGCCTGGTGGATGACCTGTTGGATCTGACAAGAATAAAGAGCAATAAAATTCAACTGAAAAAGGAAAAGCTGGAGCTGAATGAGCTTTCCTTATTGACGGCGGAGGATGCAAGGCAGTTCTTCGAAAATAATAAAATCAGGCTGAATGTACGCATAGGCCGCGAACCGCTTTATCTTCATGGCGATTCCGCGCGGCTCAAACAGATTATTGGCAACCTGTTGCACAACGCAAGCAAGTTCACCGACGCTGGCGGAGAAACGGAGCTGTCGGTTTACCAAGATGAGAAGGATGCCGTGATTTGCGTAAAGGATAACGGGATCGGGATCCGGCAGGAGATGCTGCCTCTTCTGTTTGAACCTTTCACCCAGGCAGACAATTCGCTGGACAGGAGCAACGGCGGCCTTGGCCTGGGGCTTTCCATCGTCAGGAGCATCGCCGGGCTGCACGGCGGATCGGCAACAGCTTTTAGTGAAGGACTGGGGAAAGGGTCCAGCTTTGTTATCCGCCTTCCTCTGCTGGCACAGGATGAATCGGAGCAATGAAATAATCCAAGCCGGACTGGTTGTTTGATAAGCCTTCCATATGAATGGGCTGCAAAGACAGAACATGAATTAAGGAGATGCTGCGATGAAAGAAATGCAAAAGCCCTGGATCAAGCTGAAGGAAACGGTGGATCAGGAGGATGTGGCGCTGATTAATGGCTTGGCGGCGGAGTGCATCAGCTGCGATGGTGCTGCCTTAAAGCTGGAGCTGGATTATAAGCTGGGTGCGGCAGCGGAATGCGGCTCCCGTACCATAATACGGGCCATGAATGAGTTGATGTATTTTGATGGGGAAAAGCTGATCGGCTATATTGGCATCGGCAATTTCGGCGGGGCAGGTTCACCACCGGAAGTAATGGGCATGGTTCATCCCGATTATAGGCGTCAGGGTGTGTTTCAAACGCTGAGCAGCCTGGCTCTAGGGGAATTGAAGCGTCAAAGCATCAAAAGCATCCTGTTGCTTTGCGACAGGCAGTCTGCCGCCGGGCAAGCTTTTATTTCGAAAATGGGGGCGCGCAGCCACCATTCGGAGTTTGAAATGTACCTGCGCAAGGAGGATGCAACTGTACAGGAGAGTGCTTATCAGGGAGTCACCTTTCGCAAGGCCGTCAATGCGGATGCGAAGGAAGTCTTAAGGCATAACACCATCTATTTTGGTGATGAGCGGAACGAAGCTTATGAATCTTCGGTGGAAGAAGGGAAAGGCAGTGAGATAGCCGGCCTCCTCTTGCCGGAGGAGGAAGAAAAGAAGGGTATGACGATTTATTTCGCCATTCATGGCGATCAGGTGATCGGCAAGGTGCACTTGCAGTTGATTTCCGGAGTTGGAGGCATTTATGGCCTTGGCGTATTGCCTGAGTACAGAGGCAAGGGTTTTGGAAGGGCCGTTTTGCTGCGAGCGGTGGAAAGGCTGAAGGAAGCCGGTGCAAAGGAAGTCATGCTCCAGGTGGTTACTGAAAACGCAAATGCACTGCACCTGTATGAATCCTGCGGATTTCAAGTGACATCCACCATGGATTATTATGAGCTGACTTTATAACTGTCTATACCGCAGGCGGAGAACTTATCCCGCTGGAGCTTGAGGGCAATGAGATACGTTGGTTTGGTATCTATTTCATTTCTATGGAACTATTGCCAATCTATCTTCGTCAAAATATAATGGAAGCCAGAAAGGTCAATTGCTTCATTTGCGCAAAGAGGGCCATGGAAAAGCTGATTTGGCAGCCGTGTCATCAAATTCCGGCTCACAACCGTCTTTGCGAGCCGGGCTGTATCGGATTGAGGATGCGGGATATGCCTTTCGAAACAGCGGCAGCGTCCTGATGGCGCGGTGAGTGTTCGGATATTTCGTGCAAACGTCATTTATCTGGCATGGTGCCTGACCAAGAAAGAAGGTGTTTACATGAAGAGAATGCTATCCACGATATTGGCTCTTTGCATGCTGCTGTCCGCCTGCCCAGCCGCGTGGGCGGGTGAGACGGAACCGGCTGCCTTCGGCATGGATGATGAAACGCAATTCCATGAGGATTTCAAATTTCCCAAAGCGGAAGGCTCGCTGTTTGACAACGGCGTGCAAAGAATCACCAGCGGCCTGTGGGGATGTCAGGTGGAATTTGCCTATATGGACGGCTGGGTGCTGAACTGGGGCTTTTTCGAGGGTAAATACCGCATCACCGGTTGGACGCCTGACCGCAGCGACCGCATCATACTCGCACAAAATGATGTGGGTAGCTTCGTGCCTGCTGATGGCGCGCTGGTGTATTACGGTGAGGATTCGAAGGGTGTATACGGCTGGCTGATCGATGTACCGGGCAGCTCTGCTCCAAAGCGGCTTCCCCTTAATGTGACGGATACTGTGTTCTACGCGGATGACGAAACCATCTGGTATCATACCTACTCAAAATCAGGGAAGCCTTCCATCGGCCGCATCGGGCATGACGGCAAAGGCAAAAAGAAGCTGGGCACGGTAAGCGGAAATGTGGTGACCATGATGCCGGGACAAAAGGTGCTATTGGCCGACTTTGAAAAGAACCAGTTGCGGTTGTGGAAAAGCGGTAAATATGAAACCATTTACAGCCCGGAAGAAAATATTTTATGTGTCGCCTCATCTGGCAAAAGCATATGGGTCGAGCATGACGGCTGGTACGGCCCGCTTGTGGACGGGGAAGTAACCTTCCGGCTGCCCGGAAAGATCGGGGGTGCGGCAGGTTCCACAGATCAGTTTGTGCTGCTGGTGCTTCAAAGGGAAGACGATGCCTTTTTCGATGTGATGATGTTCAATGAGGTCTATCGCGCTTATGCTCCGGTGGGGCGTGTAAAGCGTTCTGACAGCACGCGCATTGAATTGCAGGAAACGCAAATGATTATTTGGGGGCCAGAGGAGAGCATCATTTTCAGCTATCCGATCCCACAGCTATGGCTGCCTTACGGTTGTTATGATTACTATTCTGCCGAAAACCAGTTGGATGATGAATCCTGGATGCAATTGCTGGTCGGATCCTGGTGCCAGGAACCGAATGTCGGTTCCTATTATGCGCAAAGGCTGGTATTTACGGAGGATGAACTGTTCCGGATTCCCGCGCAGGAAGGAAAAACCGTTCCCAAGCCCGTTCAATCGTTATGGTTCGTATCGGAGGGCAGGCTGCTCAACTATGTAGACCGCGACGCGCCGCGTATGTTGTGGCTTTCAGGCCCCTTCACCGTGCCGGAACCGGAGGGACCCTATGCCCTGAAGATCATGATTGACGGGGTCGCCTACTACAAATATTCCAGTGATCCCAATTATTTTGGTGACCTGAGGGAGTACGGCATAAAGCCATAATATCGACCTTCGGGAAGGCGTTTTTTCTGCTTCGGTGTATGTTCATACAATTGGACTTGCCGTGAAAGGACCTTTGATATATGGCCGATTTCAGATACATGCCGGCGATACATTTCTTTGTACACCGCATCTGTACGCCCAAGTGGGTTATTCTTCGGCAGATGATTGATTTTAATGATTTGACCTATGTGTATGCCGGCAAGGGATATTATCTGGTGGACGGGGTGCGCATCGACGTGTATCCCGGCTGCCTGCTCAGCATTCCCATTGGCTGCTGGCGGGAAGCGTATACCGATGCTCATGACCCTTTGCGGCTGTATGCCATCAATTATAACATGTATGATTATCAATGCAGCCATATTTCTCCGGAGCTTCCGCTGTGCGTGGACATCGGCATCAACAAGGAGCTGTTGTACAACCTGGATACGCTGGCCCGGATTTGGGCGTTAAAGGAACCCACATACCCGCTGATGGCGGCGTCCACCTTCCTGAATATCCTGAGCCTGATTATGATGATTTTGAAGGCCGAGAAGACGGCGTATGGGGATGCTCGTGTCAAGATGGTTGCGGATTATGTGCTGTCACATATAAACGAGCAGGTCCCCACCAAGGAACTGGTGGATTTGGTACAGTTGCATCCTGTCTATTTAAACACGCTGGTGCAAAAGCATACGGGCAATACGCTTCGCAACTTTGTGAATCGGATCAAGATCAATATGGCGGAGGACATGATTCTGCATGAGAAAATACCCGTTCAGGAGGCGGCGATAAGATGCGGGTATTCGGACATTTACTATTTCAGCAAGGCATTCAAGAAAGTAAAGGGGTATCCGCCTTCTTTTATCAAAAAAGCGAAGGTTTTATCCGAAACAAGAAGCGTGGAGCACGGTCAGGGGTAGATGTGCCGGCGTTGAATCTTTAATTAGTACAAATTTTCTTTGGTGAGACCATTTTCAATAAATCGAACAAATGCTATAGTTGTTGCATAGAAATGTGCAGCTTTTTTCTTGCTATTTGTTTAGCTGTATGTTTGCTGGCGCAATTTTTAAGTGATATGGGACGTGATTGTTTGGAGCCTGGGCTTTCTTTCAAGGAATATGATGCGTGGCTCCAGCCCGTAGCGGATAATTCTTTGAAGCCTTTGTGTTTATCTGGTCCGGAGGATGCAGCGTTTGAATTGGAAGAGTGCCGCAATATGCTTTGCAAATTGTTTGGGGGGGACATTCTCAAAGAGGATGCGGATTTCAGACTGGTGCTGAACTGGGACCTGGCACTTTCTCCGGAAGCATATCAAATATCCGGCACTCCCACCGGTACTTTCATCAAGGCATCGGATCATGCCGGATTGTTGTACGGTGTATACCATTTTCTGATGCGGCTGCGCGCTGGGGAATCCCCCGAAGCCATGGAGATAGCCAGTGCGCCGGCGGTTAAAAGGCGTGTTTTAAACCACTGGGACAACATGGACGGAACGATTGAGCGGGGTTACAGCGGACAGTCGATCTTTTTTCGCGGCGGCGATTTTCACTACAGCGAAGAGAGGATCAGGGATTACGCCCGGCTGCTGGCATCGGTAGGCATCAACCAGATCGCCATCAACAATGTGAACGTCACCATGCAAAGCGCCAGGCTGATAACCGAAGAAATGCTGCCGCAGGTTGCAGCATTGGCTGAAATATTCCGGCCGTTTCACATCCGTTTGATTCTTTCCATACACTTTGAAAGCCCCGTGCTGCTGGGCGGCCTTACCACTTCCGATCCGCTGGATGAACAGGTATCTGCCTGGTGGCAGGAGACGGCGGATAGGGTATACCGCTCCATTCCCGACCTTGCAGGATTTTTGGTCAAGGCTGATTCGGAGTTCAGGGGCGGTCCGGCTGCCATGGGGCGGTCGCAGGCCGATGGGGCCAATGTGATTGCCCGCGCCTTGATGCCGTATGGCGGGACTGTATACTGGCGCTGCTTCATTTATAACTGCATGCAGGATTGGCGCGATACGAAAACCGACCGCCCCAAAGCAGCCTATGAGACGTTCATGCCCCTGGACGGGAAGTTTCTTGAAAATGCCGTTCTGCAGATAAAATACGGGCCTACCGACTTTCAGGTAAGAGAGCCCAATTCGCCGCTGCTTGGGGCAATGGAAAAAACCCGGCAGGCCATAGAGTTCCAGGTGACGCAGGAATACACAGGACAGCAGATTGATTTGTACGCCCTGGCTGTTCAGTGGCAGGAGGTTTTCGATACACCCGTATCGGACAGCAGCCTTACCAGAAGCCTTGTGGGAAATGGCAGGAAAATTGATACCATTGCGGCGGTTTCCAATGTGGGCGGCAATGAAAACTGGACGGGGCACACCCTGGCACAGGCCAATTTGTATGCCTTCGGGCGCATGGCCTGGGATCCCAATCTTACTGCCCGGCAGGTCATCAGGGAATGGGTGCAACTCACCTTTGGCAATGACCCGCACTTGCTTGACAAAATCACCGGCATGATGCTTGCCTCCCGCAGCGTCTATGAAAAATACACAGCCCCGCTGGGCATCGGTTGGATGGTGGCCATCGGCCGGCACTACGGGCCCAGCGTGGATGGCTATGAATACATGAAATGGGGCACCTATCACCGTGCCGACCACAAAGCCATTGGGGTGGACAGAACGGAAACCGGAACTGGCCTGACGGCGCAGTACCATCCTTTTCTGAACGCGCTGTACAGCGACAAAGCCACTTGCCCCGAAGAATTGCTGCTGTTCTTCCACAGGCTGCCCTACGATTACAAATTGAAAAGCGGCAGGACGCTGATCCAGCACATTTACGACACGCACTTTGAGGGTGTACAGGAAGTAGAAGGCTTTATCGAAGCCTGGGCGTCCCTGAAGAAGTATCTTCCGCAAAGCGCCTGGCTGTCCGTTTCCAAGCGGCTTGATCTCCAGCTTGAAAACGCCAGGGAGTGGCGGGATGTGGTCAATACCTATTTCTTCCGCAAGACGGGCATACCGGATGCGCATCACCGGGTGATTTATCCTTGACAACATGGAGGAAGATCGCATGATAAAAGAGCAATCGGGTGCCGGTATGAATTTCAATCGTCCGCCTATTTTGGGGAACGGCATTGGGAGGTACCTGAAACGGTACTGGACGCTGTACCTGCTGCTGCTTTTGCCCATCACGTTTTTTATGGTGTTCCGTTATGCTCCCATGGCGTACATCCTAAGTGCCTTTAAGGCAAACAACATCATCAATCCGCCGTGGAATGTGGCCTGGGCCAAAGACAATGGCTTTGAGTTTTTTATCAAGGCTTTTAAAAACCGCGATTTTCTTTTTGCGATCCGCAATACGATTACGTTGAATGTTCTGGATTTGTTGATGGGCTTTCCGGCCCCGATCCTGATGGCGCTGCTGCTCAATGAACTGTCGTTCAGGCGTTTCAAGCGTTTGACCCAGACAATGGTATACCTTCCGCACTTTTTGTCCTGGATCATTATATCGGGCCTTGCGCTTCGGCTGTTTGCACCCAACGACGGCCTTGTAAACATTATTCTTGGCAGAATGGGCATCAGCCCGATTCCTTTTCTCAATTCATCCTCCCATTGGGTTGGAACGTATGTGTTTCTGGGCATATGGAAGGATGCGGGCTGGAATGCCATTATTTATCTGGCTGCCATCACCGCCATCAACCCTGAGTTGTATGAGGCCGCGGCGGTGGATGGCGTCAGCCGTCTGAGAAAGATATGGCACATCACCTTGCCGGGGCTTCGGCCAACCATCATTGTACTGCTTATTTTGAGCATGGGCCGCATACTCGGCGGAGAGTTTGACAGGCCATACGCACTGAGCAACAAGGTGGTTACCAACGTATCCAACGTAATTTCTATTTTTGTTTACAACAATGGCATCAAGGGTCTTCAGTTCTCCCTTACAACCGCCGTGGGCCTGTTCCAGTCGGTGGTGGGCATGATTTTCCTGCTGTCTGCAAACTCGCTGGCCAAGCGCTTTGGCGAGCGCGGTGTTTGGTGAGGAGGCTGAAAGATGATTAAGTCGAGAACCACCAAGATAGGCGATATGGTCATTGCAGCCGTCTGTGTGCTGCTGATATTCATCTGCCTTGTACCGCTTCTCAATGTATTGGCGCGCTCACTGAGTTCCACCGACTCGCTGATCAAAAATGAAGTTCTACTCTGGCCCAAAGGATGGAATCTGAACGCATACGAGACGGTGCTCAAAGACGCGAAATACACATGGTCCCTGCAATGGACGGCCATGCTGACGGTTGTCAGTACGCTGGTATCCATGACCATGACGATCATGTGTGCCTATCCGCTGACGTACGACAAGCTCAAGGGCAGGCGGTTTATCAATGGCATGATCATTTTAACCATGTATTTCAGTGCCGGCACCATCCCAACCTACCTCGTTTTGAGGGGATTGGGCATGCTTGACCAACCATCAGTGCTGGTTATTCCGTATTGTCTGAGCGTGTTCAACATGATCATCATGCGCAGCTTTTTCTACAACATTCCGGAGAGCCTGCGTGAATCGGCCGAGATTGACGGGGCAGGGCCGATCAGGATACTGATACGCATTTACCTTCCGCTGTCTACCTCGGTGCTGGCAACGCTGTCGCTGTTCTACGCCGTGGGCCGCTGGAACGGTTTCTCCGATGCGCTGATGTTCATGTCCAAGAGACGTGAATATTACCCCATACAGCTTTTGTTGTACAACATACTGCAAAACGCCACCAGCATCGATGTAGCCACGCAGGAGGGCTTCTTCCCCACAGGCATCGCGGAAACGTTAAAGATGGCTACCGTGATGATCGCTACGGTTCCGATCCTTTTAATGTATCCATGGCTTCAGCGCTATTTTATCTCCGGTGTGACCATTGGGGCGGTCAAAGGGTGAAAGCATCTGCCCCGTTCATTGATGTCATTTTGGGATACACCCGAAATGGTGACCCAAATAATAAAAGGAGGCGTATACCTATGAAACGGACCCTGGGGTATTTGTTGGTTGTGGCTATGCTGATCACCTGCGGGCTCGGCACCACATTGACTGCGGCTTTCGCCGAGTCACAAGAAATCGTCGACGGGCGCTTTGTAACGACGCGACAGATCACCGTTGAGGTCTATGACCGTGCAAGAGATGGCGGGACCAAAGCCGAAGACAACTTCTACACCAACTTCATCAAGGAAGGCATGCTCCGCGACCATAACGTGGAAGTGACCTTCGTACCCGTTCCCCGTTGGACGGAGGGCGAGGTGCTGAACAACCTGCTGGCTTCAGGCGACGCTCCCGACGTATGTGTCACCTACAGCTATCCCACCATCCAAACCTACGCCAACATGGGCGGCGTGTTGGACCTTGCTCCTTTGTTTGACCAGTATAAAGAGATGCTCCCCAACCTTTGGGCTTGGCTGGGCGACACCAACATCTACTGGGATCAAAGCCCCGATACAAAGACGCTGTGGGCCATTGAAGCGAAGCTTGCCAACCTGGCGCGCATCAATACCTTTGTGCGTGAAGACTGGCTCAATAAGCTGAACCTTGCCGCCCCCACCTCCCTTGAAGAGTTCGAAGCGATGCTTGTTGCCTTCCGCGACAACGCTGAGCTGCTGCTTGGACAGGATGCCGACAAGATGATCCCTTACGCTACCAGCTTTGACATCGGCTGGCGCAATGACCACCTGATCACATCCTTTGTTCCCGATGCTGCCACGGACAAAGAATTGTACATCCGCGGCTTTGATGACCGCCACCTTTTGTACCCCAACTACAAGGAAGGCGTGCGTGTTCTCAATAAGTGGTACAACGAAGGCTTGATCTGGAAGGATTTCCCGCTCTATCCCGCCGGTGACGCTACCGAAGACAACCTGATGAAAGCCGGATATGTCGGTGCTTTCATACACAACTGGGACTACCCCTACCGCAATGGCGAAGACAGCATCCAATCCAACATCCAGCGCAACATCGGGCCTGAGGCCGGATTCATTGCCGTGGAGCCCTTCAAAAACGACGCCGGCGTCTACCGCAAATTCCTTTCCAACCCCATCGACCGCAAGGTGTTCCTGCCTGCCACCAA
>JAEZLW010000107.1 GCA_023415145.1 Bacillota bacterium
TCCCGCACCCATCCCTGAAAAACTTTTAAATTGGGATAAAGAAAGAGCTTACTTCGTTGATGGAAGAAAGCTCTTTTTCAATAACTAGGCAAAATCAGATTGTCACTTCTTCTGCCCGTAATACGCATTCTTCCCATGCTTGCGCTGGAAGTGCTTTTCGCTGACATGCCCAGGGCAGGGAACAGCGTTTGGGTTGATCTGCTTGGTCATGGCGGCCATGGCTGCCACTTCCTCCAGGATAATGGCGTTTTCCACTGCCTTGGCTGGCGTTTCGCCCCAGGTAAAAGGGCCGTGGCAGCTGAGGAGAATGGCGGGCACATGCAGGCGCGGTGTATCCTTCATCGTTTCCACGATCAGGCTGCCCGTTTCCCCCTCATAATCCAGAGCCACTTCTTCTGCGGTCAGCGGGCGGGCGCAGGGGACGGAACCATGAAAGCTGTCGGCATGGGTAGTCCCAAAGCAGGGGATGGGCAAACGCGCCTGTGCCCAGGCGGTGGCCATGCGGCTGTGGGTATGGGTGACGCCTCCGATTTCCGGCCAAGCCCGATACAGCTTCAAATGGGTAGGTGTATCGCTGGAGGGGCGCAACGCACTGTCGACTGCCTGCCCGTTGTCAAGCCTCACCAATACGATGTCCTCAGGTTTCAGCTCCGTATAGCTTACGCCGCTGGGCTTAATGGCCATCAGCCCGGCCTCGCGGTCAATGCCGCTGACGTTTCCCCAGGTCAAAACCACCAGTCCACTTTTCCATAAGGTGATATTCGCCTCGTATACTTGCTCTTTCAATGCTTGAAGGGACATGTAAAAACCTGCCTTTCCCGGTGCAACGGCGCATGGAAGTTGCAGCCTATACTATATTATATCGGTTTGCAGCGCATTTCTCAAGCGTTCCATGTGGATAGGCTATGAAAAAATATAGGATGTTGACGCCTGTTTTTATGGAATGTTACAATCCATGCGCAATGTATATTGGAACAGGTTGGGAGGGAAAGCTGTGGATTTGAAGGAGATCGTTTCAAGCTGCCTGTATGATGGCAGGTGGAATGGCAATGCGGAAAATGAAAATCAGCGGAACTTCCAAAAAATCAGAAAAAGACTGAACAAAACATTTGTGGTCCGCTATGGAGAGAACAGCGGTTAACGTGGCTGGTGGCTGGACGGCATGGAGATCTGGCGCGTCGACAGGGCAGGCCGCGAGTCGACCATGATGTGCCTTCACCTGAAAAAGCAGGACGAAAAAGAGGACATCCTGTTTTATGGCGTGGGGGATTTGCACCTGAAAGGAGACTTGCAGCCATCGGGGTCACAGTGGGTATCGGAGGTTAAGTTGTTTGCTTTTGCCCATGAGCACAATAAGCATAGGTGTGCTCTTGTCTGGCGGGAGGGCTTTACGATGAGGATGCGCTTTGCCCAGGTGATATCCATGGAAAAGGACAAAAGCGCTCATGCCTGATAAATGCAATCATGAGTCAGAATAAGTGTAAGCGAAAATCCACGGCTTCAAAAAGGAGCCGTGAATTTTTGATATGTCAAGGCTATGCCATGCAACCCAAGTGATTGAGAAATCATTCTTCTCCGTTCAGCGCGCGGATCATCTGTTGCAGAGCATACGTATCGATATTGCCAACTGAGAAAGAGACGATGGTGTGCAGCGGCATGTCGCGCATCATGGCGGCCATCATTTCCGGGCTGACTGCTGAACCTTCGTCGGCAGCCTGGGCGAAGGCCTGCATTCCCTGCAAGATCTGATCCACAAAGATTTTCCCCTGGGGAGCATCCATGACGTCCCCCAGCGTGGAGTCCATGGTAAAGCGGCAAGGAAGGGCATGGGCATCGGTGATTTCCACGGTGCCTTCCAAGCGTATATCCCTGGAAGAAGCGCCAATCAGTATGCGGTAAGCGCCATTTTCCACATACCAGCCGGGAAGGGAGGTTTCATAATAGGCAAAGGCCCGGCTGTCCAGCACCATTGTGATGGTCTTTGTTTCACCGGGATTCAAAGATACCTTTGCAAACTGCTTCAGCTCTTTTTCCGGGCGGGTGATGCCACCATGGGCACTGGCTATATATAGCTGCACGATCTCTTTGCCTGTAAGGCTGCCGGTGTTTGTCACATCCACAGATATCTGAAGGGTTTCGCCATCCGCTAGTCGGTTTGTACTGATTCGCAGGTTGCTGTAGGAAAAAGTGGTATAGCTCAGGCCATGGCCGAAGGGGAAACGCAGCTCCATTTTTTTCGCATCATAATAGCGGTATCCAACAAATACACCTTCCCTGTATTCCACCGTATCCTTAAAGCCGGGGAAAAACAGGTAGGAGGGATTATCCTCAAGCCTTAATGGGAAGCTTTCCGCAAGCTTTCCGCATGGGTTTGCCGCACCGAACAGCACATCCACCACAGCTCCACCCACGGCCTGGCCGCCCAGATACGCTTCCAGTATGGCCGGTACACGGTCCGCCCAGGGCATCTCCACCGGAGAACCATTGTGCAGCACAACAACGGTTCGTGGCTGCCCATTCAGCACGGCATCAAGCAGAGCCGTCTGGCAATCGGGCAGCCGCATATGGGTGCGGTCATACCCTTCCGATTCAAAGGCGTCCGGCAACCCCAGGAAAAGTACGGCCATGTCGGCTTCCTTTGCTGTCTTAACAGCCTCTGAAATCAGTTCCGGTAAAATGACATCTTCCACAGTATCATATCCCTGGGCGTAGGTGACATCGCCATGAACGCTGCGCACCGCCTGCATGGCGGAAAGTACTTCGCTTACGTTGATGTGGGAACTGCCGCCGCCCTGGAACCTTGGTTCTTTGGCGAACTTGCCAATGAAAGCCACTTGTTTGCTGCCGCGGATCGGCAAAAGGTTATCCTCGTTCTTCAAAAGAACCATGCTTTCCCTTGCGATGCGCCTTGCCATGTGATGATGGACGCCCCTGTCAAACACGGCGGACGCATCCCGGTTTTCCACATAGCGCCCCACTATGGATATGATGCGTTCCGCTGCCTGATCAACTGCTGATTCAGAGATTTTTCCTTCACGAACCGCCTTCACAAGAAGCTTGTCACTTAAATCGCTGGTGGAAGGCATTTCAAGGTCAAGCCCTGCCGCAACGCCTGCCACATGATCGCTGCAAGCACCCCAGTCGGTCATGGTAAAGCCGTCAAAGCCCCATTCGTCCCGCAAAATATCGGTAAGCAGCTTTTTGTTTTCACTGGCGTAGGTGCCGTTTACCTTGTTGTAGGAGCACATTACCGTCCATGGTTTTGATTTTTTTACGGCGATCTCAAAACCGGTCAGATAGATTTCACGCAGCGTACGCTCATCCACCACAGCGTTTACAGTCATTCGGCGGTGCTCCTGGTTGTTTACGGCGTAATGCTTTATACTTACGCCTACGTTTTTTGATTGTACGCCGCTGATATAGGCAGCCGCCAACTCACCGGTCAGGTAAGGATCTTCCGAAAAGTATTCGAAATTGCGTCCGCACAGGGGGGAGCGTTTGATGTTCACCGCCGGGCCAAGAAGGATGGCCACATCCTCTGCCTGGCATTCCTCACCAAGCGTTTCGCCCAACTTAAGCAAAAGCTCCCGGTCGAAGGAGCAGGCCAAACCGGCCGCCGTGGGAAAGCAAACGGCGGTAATGCTCTCGTTCAAGCCCAGATGATCACCGGTTAAGTTCTGTTTTCGCAGGCCATGTGGTCCATCAGATACCATGACAGAGGGGAGTTGGAGTCTTTCCACTCCTTTTACGTGCCAGAATCCTTTCCCTGAGCAGAGAGAAGCTTTTTCCTCCAAAGTCATATTGGCAACGAATTGCTTTGCGTCCATATGCGTTCTCCTCTTTACAGCGTATTATCAGCCTAGCAGACAGAAAGCCAATTGTCAAGAATGACCAATAGGAGAATAAGTTTACTTAAACGATTACGAAACGAAGCCATGTCCATATTGGAGGAAATATTGCCATATGGACAATTGTGAAATGGGATAATTAAGTAATTAATGGATAGTTACTTTACTGTATGAAGAGAATAGGTTATAGGATATCAGCATGCTATAAACAACAATAAAAAATTGGGCAGAATGCTTGACATCATCCATACATACAATTTATAATAACGTTAACGATTAAGGAGATTAATGAAAGAAATTGGGGCTATATATATGGTAACCCTAAAGGACGTTGCGCTGCGGTGCGGTGTGTCGGTAGCATCGGTAAGCAAGGCGCTGAACAATATGCCTGATATCAGCCCAGGCACGGCAAAGCGCATCAGAGATATGGCCAAGGAATTGGGGTACTATCCAAATGCAGCGGCGAGGGCACTAAAAACCAGCCGATCCAAGACCATTGGCATCTTGTTTTTTTTACGCGGAGTTATTGTTTGGTCACATGCTTATTTTTCCAAAATCATCAGCAGTATTCAGGTGCAAGCCGAGAGGAGCGGCTACGACATCACCATCATCAATTGTGACGGTGTAAGCATTATGGGAAGTTATCTTGCTTACTGCAAATACCGGAATTATGATGGCGTAATCGTGATGAGCGCAAGTTTTTTGGAGCCGACGCTAATAGAACTGGTGAACAGCGATATCCCTGTGGTAACGATTGATTATTTGTTCAATCACCGGAGTGCGGTGATTTCGGACAATGTGCAGGGCATGCGCGATCTTGTACACTTTATATTCAATCGGGGACACCGGCGTATTGCTTATATCCATGGGGATGATACCATGGTCACCCGCAACCGGTTGGCCAGCTTTTACAGAACATGCGAGGAGCTGGGGGTGGAAGTACCGCCGGAATACGTAAGGGCGGCGCAGTATCACGACCCGGAAAGCAGCGCTCTGGCTACCCGCGACCTGCTCACGCTTAGAAAAAGGCCAACCTGCATCTTATTCCCCGATGATTATTCCTACATCGGGGGCATGAATGAACTGGAAAGGCAAGGCTTATCCATCCCTGATGATATGAGTGTTGCAGGATATGATGGCATTTACCTGACCCAGGTGCTTCATCCCAAGCTGACAACGCTGGAGCAGGATACCGAGGGTATCGGCACACAAGTGGTCAAAATGCTTTTAAAAGCCATAGAAAAGCCCAAAAGCTTCATACCCAAGCATGTCACATTGCCTGGTGTGGTATGCGCGGGTGAATCGGTCAAAGTGATATAAGCACAGAAATGCCCGGCGCTATAGGCCGTGATCGGCCATAACGATAAAAAACATGGAGGTATACGTATGGACAAACGGAACCGGAAACTCTTGGCACTGTTACTCGTATTGACAATGGCCTGTGGCATGGCGCTGGGCGCGGCCGCAGAAACTGTCACGGAATTGCCCCGCAACGAGACGCTGTATTTCGCTGGGCAGCAATGGGGCCCTGTAACCGGTTGGAATCCCTTGTCCGACAGCATGAACAACGCCATGGCGGTTGTCCAGGGCGCCGGTGGTTCCCGTACAACCATGTTCGAGACGCTGTACATGTACAACATGCTCGACGGCTCCTTTACGCCCTTGCTGGCTGACGGCGACTTTGCGTGGAACGAGGACCGCACCGAAATCACGCTCAAGATCAAGAGCGCTGCCAAGTGGAGCGACGGCACACCCGTCACCGCTGAGGATGTGGCTTACACCTTCGCTACCAACGTAAAGATCGGCAACGCCCAGGGCGTTGGCTTCGCCCCCTATGTGGCCGCCGTTGAAGCGGTTGATCCCTCCACCGTGGTTGTGAAGGCCCAGCTCACCGAGGACGGCAAAGCCACCAATCCCCTGATGCTGCTCACCTATATCGAGCAGGTGTACGTGCTGCAAAAGGCCTGGATCCAGACCGTGGAAGCCCGCTGCGGAGGCGACGCCACCGCCATCAAGCAGGATCTGGGCGAGGACGCCGTATATTCCGGCCCCTATCACAAGTACTATGCCGACGAGCAGAAGGTCGTCCTGATCCGCGATGACAGCTACTGGGGACAGGATGCCTCCATGTGGGGCAAGCTGCCCGCTCCCAAGTACCTGGCCCACACCATCTATGCCGACAACAACGCCGGCCAGGTAGCCTTCGCGGCCGGTGAAGTGGATGTCTGCCAGCAGTTCATCTCCAACATCCAGGATCTGTGGCTCAAGCAGAACCTGCCCATCTCCACTTACATGCAGGAAGCTCCCTACGGCATCTGCGTGAATATGCCCACCGCCTGGTTCAACCAGTCCGTTCCCGCCCTGCAGAATGCGACGCTGCGCAAGGCCATCGCTCTGGCTGTGGACTATGATTCCATCATCGCCAATGCCATGACCAACCAGTCTCCCACCTTCCAGCAGGTTCCCCGTTCCCTGATGAACCCCACCCCCGGCGAACAGGCTGCCTTTGATCACGAGGCCGTGAAAGACTTGCAGTGGACCGGCAACGACATCGAAGGCGCCAAGAAGCTGCTGGACGACGCTGGCATCGTGGACACAGATGGCGACGGTATCCGTGAACTGAACGGCGAGAAGCTCTCCTTTAACGCCTGCTGCCCCAATGGCTGGACCGACTGGATGGCCGCAATGGAAATCGTTGCTGCCGCCGGCAAGGGCATCGGCATCGACATCACCACCGAATTCCCCGAATGGTCTGTGTACCAGACGGTCGTGACCGCTGCTACCCAAGATCAATATGACATCTTCATGATGTGGACCGATAGCGCTTCTCCCGTGCAGCCCTGGGGACGTATGCGCATGCTGATGAGCAGCGAATATATCGGCGTGGAAGGCAACTGGTCCGGCAACTGGGGCCATTACAGCAATCCCCGCATCGACGAGCTGGTCAAGCTGATCCCCACCGAGTCTGACGCTGCGAAGCTGAAGGAATACTACACCGAAGCCGTGAAGATCTATCTCACCGAAGTGCCTTCCTTCTCCCTCATGTATCGCCCTGACAAGTTCCATGCTGTGAACGAGTCCGTTTGGACCGGCTATCCCGAAAATGGCGACGGCCGGAACATTCCGCCGATGGATTGCACGGACGGCTATGGCATCGCGGCCCTGTACGGCCTCGAGCTTGTCAATCCGTAATAAGAATCCGCTTGCGGGAGCGGCCATGCTTCGAGTCGCCTTGAGGCATGGCCGCTTCTCACTATGGGAGGATGGATTATGAAGGGCTATCGGAAATATTTTGGCAAGAAAATTCTATGGCTGGTCATTACTTTTATTGCCGCGGTATTGCTCAATTTCATTCTGCCTCGTTTAATGCCCGGCGACCCTGTGGCCGCCATTACCGCAAGAACAGCCCGTGGCATGTCGGAAGTGGCTGCGGTGCAAAAAATCTATGCGGAGTATGAACAGCAGTTCGGCACCAACAAGCCGATGATTGAACAATTTTTCATTTATGTCGGCAAGCTGTTTCAAGGGGATCTGGGCCTTTCCTTCAGCCAGTATCCTCGCCCTGTATCCGATATTATCAAAAATGCCGTAGGATGGACCATTGGCTTGCAGCTACCCGCAATCATCGTAGGATGGATGCTGGGGAATATCCTTGGCGCTTTGGCCGCCTATATCCGCAAGGGCTTTGACAAGGTGATCCTGCCGGTTTCCTTGTTTGCCAGCAGCATCCCTGCCTTTGGCATGGCGGTTACACTGCTGGTGTTGTTTGCGATCAACTGGAAAATTGCCCCCATATCGGGTGGTTACAACTATGATATGCTTCCCAATTTCAGCTGGCCTTTTGTCAAATCCGTCATAGAACATTATCAGCTTCCCTTCTGGTCCATTGTCATGGTATCCATCGGCGGGCAGGCGATAGGCATGCGTTCCATGTCCATTTATGAGTTGAACGCCGATTACGTGAAATACAGCCGGTTCCTGGGCATCAAGGACAGGAAAATTGTGGGCTATGTATTCAGAAACGCGATGCTTCCCCAAGTGACCGGCCTTGCGTTGTCCATCGGTACCATGATCGGCGGAGCGTTGGTGGCAGAGATTATCTTCAGCTATCCTGGACTCGGCTATATCATGCTCAATGCCATTAATATGTCGGATTATCCTTTGATATCTGCAGCAACGCTGATCATTACCGTCATGGTTCTTATAGCTACCTTCCTGCTGGATATTGTATATGGCTTTATCGACCCGCGGGTGAAAGCCGCGCAGTTTGATTGAAAGGAGGGGAGTTACGATGAGGAATACGCTGCGGCAGGTGTTTCATTCTTCCAAATTTGTGGTAGGCTTTGCTATTTTTGCAGCCATTGTATTGACGATGATCATCTATCCTCTCTTCAATCCGGGTGATCCGTTGAAGATGATAGGCCTTGGTACCTTCTTCAAGCCGGGAACATACGTTTCGCTGTATGACAGCGTAGGCGTAAAGTCCCAAACCCTGAAGCTGGAGGATGCTACCGACAACCGCCTGGCAAAAGTCCTAAGCGATGAAGACAAGATCTTAATGATCCGCTGGCTGACATTGGCAGGAGTTCCGGAAGAGGAGCTGAGCCTTTCCGACGTGCATGGCTTGGTGGAAAGCTGGAACAAAAACTATTCTTCCGCCATCAGGCCCAAAGGCATGACCATGGCCCAGCGCAATTTTTACACCCGGCTGGACGGCAGGCTGAAAAGCATGGCAAAGGGTGAGACGCTTTATATCGCATCCAAAGATGCGGAGTCGGGTGAATTAAAGGAAAGCAGCACCATATCCAACACTGACTATGTGAACATGGGTGATGTGGCAAACATAAAGGTTCTGCCGTTGGGCACAGACAATTTTGGACGGGATGTACTCAAAGAACTGGTAGCGGCTTGCGGTACATCCATCATGATTGGCTTGATCGCCGGGTTGATTGCCACATCCATCGGCCTTTTGCTGGGGCTGCTCAGCGGATATCTGGGCGGAATTGTGGATGATTTCGTGATGTTTTTCACCAATATTTTCACGGTTATTCCATCGATTGTACTTTTGATCCTCATCGCCTACAGCATCAATCAGGATCAGCGTGGGGCGGTAACCGTTGCCATGGTCATCGGCTTTACCTCCTGGGTTTGGACGGCAAGGTCGGTTCGTTCACAGGTGATTTCGCTTCGCAACCGTGATCATGTGAATCTGAGCAAGCTTTCGGGGCACAGCATACCAAGGATCATTTTGTCTGATATCCTGCCGTACATTGCGTCTTATGTGGTAATGGCCTTCATACTGCAGATTTCCTCTGGCATTCTGGCGGAAGCAACGCTGTCCTTGCTGGGTCTTGGCCCAAAGACAACCGAGGTGCCCACGCTGGGGTTGATGATGAACTGGTCCATGCTTTACTCGGCGCACATCAATGGCGCTTGGTGGGCGTATTTCCCGGTGATTCTGACAATCGCGTTGATTTCTTTCTCACTGAATCTCATGAATACCGGGTTGGATCAGGTATTCAATCCGACTCTGAGAGATTAGGAGGCCGAATATGGGCAGGACGATATTGGAGGTCAAAGAACTAACCACCAAATATATCACCAGGTTTCGCGAAGACGTTTATGCTGTTGATCATGTATCATTGAAAATTGAAGAGGGGAAAACGCTCGGCATCGCAGGGGAGTCGGGTTGCGGCAAATCAACGCTGGCCTTGAGCCTGATGGGATATTATTTTCCGCCCCTTTACTACACCAGCGGCGAGATCATCATCGACGGCAAGAACATTTCCGGCATGAAGCCTGACGAGGTACGCAAAACCGTGCTGGGTACGGAGATTGCCTACATTCCGCAGGCGGCCATGAATGCGCTGAATCCCACCCGGAGAATCATCCGCTTTGTGGAGGATGTGATTCTGGCGCATGATCCCAAAAAAAGCAAAAAAGAAATTTATGAGATGGCTGCGGCACGCTTTCATGAACTGGGCCTGCCGCCTGAGGTTTTGCAAAAGCACGCGGTGGAGCTTTCCGGTGGCATGAAACAGCGCACGGTAATTGCCATCTCCACCATCCTTTGCCCGAAGATGCTCATTGCGGATGAGCCTTCTTCCGCTTTGGATGTAACCTCGCAGAAGATGGTAATCAAGATGCTGCGCAGCCTGATGGAGAAAGGCTATATCAAAGGTATGATTTTCATCACCCATGAGCTGCCACTGTTGTACAATGTGACAGATGATATCATGGTGATGTATGCAGGCCAGATTGTGGAAAAGGGGACGGCCAAGGAAATGGTGTTTGATCCCATTCATCCCTACTCCAAAGGGCTGATGGGTTCCATCATCGTACCTGAGGAAGGTGTTCGGGATCACAAGCTTACGGCCATTCCAGGCACTCCGCCCAATCTAAAGAATCCGCCTTCGGGATGCCGCTTTGCTGACCGGTGCAGATATGTGGTCCCTCAGTGCTCGCTAGCAAATATTCCGATGGTTGACTTCCCCGAAGACCGGGCATATCGGTGCGGTCATTCCGTGCAGCATTTAAGGGAGATGTATGCAGATGAGTCAAAACAATGAAGCAAGACCATTGTGCCTGAGCGGAAAAGGCGTTACCAAAGTGTTTGGCATCGGTGTACGCTCTACTTTGGCGGTGGACCATGTAGATTTTCAGTTTCACGAAGGCGAGCTCGTTTCCATCGTTGGCGAATCAGGCAGCGGGAAAACGACGCTGGCTAAAATGCTGCTCGGTTTGATCAGCGTTACTGATGGGGAGGTTTATTTTCAGGGGAAGCCAAGAGATATCTCCACCCAAAAGAAGAAAAGGGAATATTGGCAAGGGATACAAGCCATTTTTCAGGATCCCTTTTCCTCCTATAATATCTTTAACAAGATAGACACCGTATTGTTGGACTGTATTCATATGCGTGGCGGAAAGCATTTGCCAAAGGAAAAGAAAATCGAAATGATGGAGGAGGCCTGCAGCTTTGTCAACTTGAAGTTTGCAGAGCTTACCAACAAATATCCTTTCGAGCTTTCCGGCGGACAAATGCAGCGGTTGATGATTGCGCGGATTTTTCTGCTGAAGCCCAAAATACTGCTGGCGGATGAACCAACCTCCATGATTGACGCCTGCTCCCGCGCTACCATTTTGGATATGCTGCTGAATCTGCGCAACGAGACCGGCATGACGATCATATTCATCACCCATGACATCGGCCTGGCCTACTACATTTCCGACAGCATCTATATCATGGAGCATGGCAAGATTGTGGAGAGCGGTACGGCCAACGAGGTTATTCTGTCGCCAAAAGCGGAGTATACCAAGCGCCTCATCAGCGATGTGCCCAAAATCTTCGAACCCTGGGATTTGAGCACTGTATAGGCAGCAGTGAACCAATGCAATAACCGGTCCGATGGAAAGCATCGAACCGGTTTTTGCTTTTTTGTAGCACATGCTTTGATCATCTAAAACATGCAATCATTATTTCTTTCGCAATTTGAGGAGATAACCCTTTTCTACCGCAATATCATTCAGGATGCCATGAAGCATTTTTGCCTTGGCCTTTATGTCCAAACCGCCGGATAACTCCCGGGCTGTTACAAGTGCGTTGCGAAGCTCGCCTTCCTCCATTACGGTCGCGGCGATGCAGTAATAGCTTTTGGAGCGGCTGTCGTTAAATTCCTGTAGCATGTCCAAAAGCAACATCTCCTTGGCTTTCTGTGCTTGTTCAAAAGCTTCCACACCGTTTTCCAGGATATAACCGACATCGTTTTCCAACGTTTGGTAGCACTTGAAGGAATCATGATGCTTGCCATGCTCCCGATGGGCAAGCCATTTTATGCAGGAGGCACTTTCCTTGCAGTCCCAGCAGAACTCAAGCTCCTTCTTCTTCACCGCGCAGGTTATAAAGGGACAGCCTAGCGCCATCCTGTCAAGGCTTTTGCATCCTTGACACCGGCTGGCTGCGTCTGTTTGATAATTGGGACAGAGCCTGCAGGAAAGCCCGCATATACCGATCTGAGGATAAATGATTTTCATGAAGAACCTTTCTCATATTTGTTTCGATAAACTATGATACTTTGATACAACTCAACATGGGGGATTAAAATGGCACTTTCTGCAGCGCGTCGGTCATCTGGCCGATGATTTCACGGCTTGGCATCAACGGGGGCATACTGGGCAATGAGATGTAATAGCCCTGCAGATAATCCACTCCGCAATGAATCAGCACTTCCATCTCCTCCCTTGTTTCTACACCCTCTGCGATCACCTGGACATTCCGCTCCCGGCAAATGCCGATGATACCGCAAAGCATTTGCTGCCGTTCCTTGTCCGTATCAATATTTCGGGTGACGGACATGCCGATTTTAACAAGATGGGGAGATAAGGTGGCTAGCATGGTGTCACCCGTATCATTGCTGCCAAAGTCGTCAATCGCCACCATAGCTTCCCAGCGGTCGGTAAGCAGCATTTTGTCCCGCAGGAAGCCTTCGCTGGAGGGGTCGCCCTGGGCAATCTCAAGAACAACCTGACGCAGATAGGGCTTAAACTGCATCTCAAAGGAACTCAAATCCGTGGTGTTCATGCTGCAGCTTGGGATGGAGTGGATGAACACCCGACTTTCTGGAGGAATGCTGCCAATTTGAAGACAATTCACAAACGTTTGCATGGCTCCAAACCAGGTAAGCCGTTCTACTCGGCATAGCTGAGCATGGGAGCGGGCCAGGCGGAGCACATCACGTGGGCCGGTGAAATCGCTGCCGCGGGGGCGCATCAGCATCTCATAGCCGAAAATATGTCCTGTCTTCACACATAGAATCGGCTGCATGGCATAATCGATCAGCGCCTGCTCGATCAAATTGTTCAACGCTTCTTGGCCGCTTAACAGCACCTCGTTGCCATCGTATAAAAGCCTGTTAAACTCCTGCAGTTCACCCTTGCGTGTATGCTTGGCCTGGTACATGGCAAAATCCGCATACCGCACCAGGTCTTCCAGGATGGTGGCATCATAGGGATACCAGGCTACGCCACAGGATGCACGAAGGCGATAGGGAATGCCGCTGGGCAGGAGGATGGTTGTTTTTGCGATCCTCCGGCAAATGTCTAAAACAACATCCATGGCAGAATCCCTGTTTTCATAGCCGTACACCAAAGCGTAAAACTCATCACCGGAACGCCTTGCGGCCATTACGTTAAGATGCTTGCCGTAATGCAGGCACTGAGCGAATGCCTGTATGTATTCATCTCCTGTTTTGTGACCATAAGTATCGTTGATATACTTTAAGTTGTCCATGTCCCACATGACCAGGGCGCATACCTTGGCCTCTCTGGGGTCAAGCAGCAGCCGTCCGCCATGCTCTATGAAACCCCGGCGGTTAAAAAGGCTTGTCAACACATCGTAATCCCGTTCGTAGGCCAGTTTTTGCTTTTCCTGTATTTCACGGGTCACATCCATCACTGTACCAAGCACCTGTTCGTCTTCATGGACCGTATGGATTTGAATCCACCATTCAGACTGATTCTGCGTTATGCGGTAGATGTCTTTTTCATTAGGATCCCTGACATTTTCCAATTGTTCCATCCGCTGATGGAATGTCTGTACGTCCAAATAGCCAAAATCGCCATCACACGGCGGCCATCCCATCAGCTCGAACAGGCTCTTGCTCAAAAACACAGAACGTGTGTCTTTTGCGTGTTCAAATACACCTATGCGCGCACCTGTCATCGCAATAATCTTTTGAATCTTGGACGCCGATTCAGCCACGGCGCTGGAAAGCTCCTCAATGGAATCGGTTAACTGGTCAATTTCTGCAATATTCAACTTTTGAAGCCTGACTGCCTTTTCGGGATTGCTGCTTTTCAATTCTGACGCCAGCAGTATGATAGGCTTTGTGATAAGGCGGCTGGAGATGGCAGAACCCAAGAGTCCCAGCAAAAGCGCTAACAGCAGTGCCCAGCATATCATGCTTGTAACCTGTGATGAGAAGGATAGGAGTGCGCCTTCTTCCACCATCCCCATCAGCACCCACTGCTGCGAAGAAAAAGGTGTGTTTGCGTTATACAGGTGCAGGTTTTCAATACTGGCCAACATAGGCCTTTTACCGTTTCCATTATCCAAGCGGATCACTTGACTGGAAATACTGCCTCCGTTATGCAGCGTACTGCCTTCATCAAAGAAACGCCGGTAGCTGATTCCGCTGACAAGCACCGGATGGTAGCTTTGTCCGCCGTCTTCGGTAATGGCCAGACAATAGGAGCCCATTTTGTCATCCCACAGGTCGCTGTAACGCATCAGGGAAATCAAATGTGTTTCCGTCAGATCCACACCCAATACGCCAAACACCGCTCCGTCGGAAGCAATCAAGGGCATAGAGTAGGTAATCACATGGCCATCACTGCCGCTCAGGGAGAAAAGCGGGCTCCAGTAACCATAGGCGGCATCGTCCGGTGCGTTGCTTTCAAGCGCGGCCCTAAAGGGCCGAAAGTAGAACTGTTCATTGGGCAAATTGCCTTCCTTCGAAAACCGGAAGCCGGCACTCCAATAGCTGTCCAGAGGAATATTCAGCACTTTGGATATAGACGACAGGCCCCGTTCCATTAATAGATCGGATCCTGAAAATGTATAGGCAGCGTCACTATTGGGGTCAAGGTCGCGGATGTAAAGCCCGGCGCGTACCTCCTGGGCTGTATGATTGGGCACACCTGCTCCGTCCAGCACCAAAAATGCCCCTGTAACGCCGTTAGTGCGGATCATGGATATCAGGTCCGGTGCCAAAGCGGTGACAAGTTGCTCATTGAGTGCGGCGTTGATATGAACATCAGACCAGGAAGCATTTTTTTGGGAAAGATGTCTTTCCACCTCGGAAACGATGCGGTTCTTTGTTGAATCAAGCCTGGACCAGCGCTGTGTCATGGAATTGATCAACGCATCAGCACGGCTTTTTGTCCGCTGAGAAAGCAGACTGTATGCATTTTGTTCCATGTGTGGAAGAATTCCGCTAAACAGGAACACTGCGGCAAACAGAATTGTTTGCAGTATCACGGCCAAGATGAACTGCCGCAGGAGCTTGTAAAACAGAGTTTTTGACCGTTTGGACCATGGTCTTTTCATACTGCTTCCTCCGTTAGTCAACCATGAACCGCGGATGATACTCCTTAGTGCGAAGTCCTGCCGCCAGTTCCAGTTGCTGGATCAGGGAAGCATACCACTTGAAAAAGTTACTCCATGTATTCAATTCGGCAACCGCATCATTCCTTGTGCAGCCTTCTTCCATACGCTTGCAAACCAGTGCTCTGTCGGAGACGGCCTTTGTTTGCAAACTGGATTCCAAAATTGCCCTTGCTTCGCTGCCTCCCAGGAAGGGCTTGCCTGCAAAAAGCGTATACGTTTGCGTCATATCCCGCCCAACGCTTATCACGTCATGAACGATTTGATTGTCATTGTTTTTTACGGCGGCAGCCGATACATTTTCTGAAGAAGCCGCCTTTTTGACAGGAAGATAACCTGAAGCGCCTGTAAACACCTGGTTTTGTTCCCTGTCTGTGAACCACTTAAGGAAAGAAACGGCCGCTTCCTCCGTGCGGGAGTTGGATTTTACAACAGCCATCCCTGCGCCTTGCTGTACGGCAAAGGGCGTAGATCCCTGAAAGTTGGGCGCAGGGAATACCATGGATTCTATGGGATAGGTAGTACCGTCGGCAAGCGTGACCTCGGTAGGAAAGTACGCAGCACTGGAAGTGGAGCCTACCAGTGCTATGAGGTCGCCTGTCTTAACATCATCGGACCGGAACCTGCCAAAGGAGGCGAAATAGCCGTTGATGTAGGGGATATAGTAATGATCCCATAAGCGGCGCATTACGGTTTGGCACGCATTCAAAGAAACCTTTCCGCCTGAAACGGTTAACAATTCTTTTCCCAATTGGGCACATCCAACCAGCATATAGTTGGCCATAGCATCGCGCCCGAAAAACGCCTTTCCGTCCTCCGGCGTATCGGTCATCTTGTCAGTCCAAAGGTAATATGCCTGGGCCAAACGGCCAATACCTTCCCACGTTTCAAGGTCTGATTCCTGCGCACCAGTGGCTGAAGCGAACTTTTGCCAATCGGTGCGGTTGAGTATCAGCACTTCCGTTGCTTTGGCGATGGGGAAGATGTACAGGCTCCCACTATCGTTCAAGTCGCCCTCTTGAAGATAGCACTCCTGGTATTCTGCCTTTTCTGCATCAGTCAGGTAAGCGCCTATGTCGGCCACCATGTTTTGCGAAAGCGCTTGATAAACCGTGTCCGCATAAGCAGCAAACACATCTGGTGCTTCCTGCGCACCTACCTTGTGGGCGAGCGCGTCAAGCGTCTTTTGGGCAAGATCATTGATGGAGCCTTGATTGAATGCCTCGACCACGATGTTCTTTTCCTGCCCAACCGTTTCATTGAATTTTGAAACCAGTTGATCGAAAAGCTGCTTTTGAACACCATTGTAGTAGTGCCATATAACTACTGTGGTAGGGCCCTGTTTGTCCGCCTGCTGCGTTGGAATGGAACAGGAGGCTACAAAGAGCGAAACAAGAAGACACAAGGCGGCCAGTAATAGCTTTTTGACGCCGTTTTCCATACCGGGCTCCTTTTGTTCTAGAATATTGAGAAAGATGAAAGATAAAACAAAATAAACGCAATAATACTATTATTATAGCAATTGTTTCCAGTATAATCAAGATGTGATGACATATTTATAGAACACAAAAGTGACACTCATTTGAATCATACGCCAGGTACTACAGCGTTTTTAACCATATATAAAAATGCGATACCGGACGTGTAAGCCAAGCATCGTCCGGTACCGCATGATTTGCAAAGTATAGATTTTCAATCCTTTCTACAGCGCCAATACGGCTTATCTATGCCAGCCGAACATTGTATTTTTGCAGCCAATAATCCAACTGCAAAAAGTAGGCGATGGTCTGCGGCCCGGTCATCAGCTGCCCATACCAGGGCCAGGGCTGCCTGTCGGTAAGCAGCCTTTGCAGGCTTTCCTTTTTGATCAACTGATAAATAGGTGCGTCATCCCGTTCAAGCAATTCTTTTAACAGTTTGGCAACCGCTGCTGTATAGGCGGGATGATGGGTTTTTGGATAGGGACTCTTTTTGCGCCATAGGACTTCCGAAGGCAAAACATCCTCCATGGCCTTGCGCAAAAGGCTTTTCTCCACGCCATTTTCATATTTCATTTCCCAGGGTACAGAATACAGGTATTCGGCGATACGGTAATCACAATAAGGCACACGTACCTCCAAGCCGCTGTACATGCTCATTCTGTCTTTGCGGTCCAATAGCACCTGCATGAACCAGTCCAAATTGAGCTTCATCATTTCCTTCATCCGCGCTTCTTCCCGGGAAGTTCCCGGCAGCCTGGAAGCCCTTGCACAGGTCTTCTCATACCGGGCCTGAACATATCGTTCTGCCGGGAAATTGGAAGCGAAATCATCATGCAGGAAGCTTACCCGGTAGAAGGTGGATTGTGCCCAGGGGAAGCCGTCCCCAGACCGGACAGCAGGATCGGTATACCAGGGATATCCGCCAAAGATTTCATCGGCGCATTCGCCGGACAGTGCCACTGTGCCTTGCTTCTTGATCTCCCGGCAGAAAAGCAGCAGCGATGCATCCACATCCGCCATGCCGGGCAGGTCCCTGGCATCAACAGCTTCAAACAAAGCCTGAATAAGCTCCGGCGTATCCACCACCACGTTGTGGTGCACAGCCATAAGCGCATCATTCATCAGGCTGATATATCTCTCGTCGCTGTTCGGCTGGAACTTACCCGCCTGAAAATACTTCTCGTTATCCTTGAAGGCAATGGAAAACGTGTGAAGCTGCTGGCCTTTTTGGGAAAAGTGCCTGTCTGCCAGAGCGGAAATGATGCTGGAATCCAACCCACCGGACAGGAAGGTGCATACAGGCACATCCGACACAAGCTGCCTGATGATGGCATCCGTCACCAGTTCCCTAACCTTTTCCACCGTTTGTGCAAATGTGTCGGTATGCTGCCTATCCGTAAGTTCCCAATAGGTGCGAATGCGCAGGTGGTCATTGGACAGAAGTCCGCATTGGCCGGCTTTCAACTCCTGAACATCCTGAAAAACACCGCACCCTGGCGTTCTGCCGGGGCCAAGCAGAATGATTTCCGCCACACCGTTTTCATCCAGCTTCGGCTCCACCAGGGGATGGCATAAAAGGGCCTTTAACTCTGAAGCAAAAAAAAACGTACCATTTTTGGAATAATAGAAGAAAGGTTTGACACCTATACGGTCCCTGGCGATGAATAGTGTCTGGCTTTTCTCTTTCCATATGGCAAAGGCAAAAATGCCGTTGAACCTGTTCACGCAATCCTCGCCCCAGGCCATATACGCCTTGAGCAGTACTTCCGTGTCTGAGTGGCCGATGAAGGAATAGCCTTGTACAGCAAGGTCAGCCCTGATTTCCTCGGTATTGTACAATTCTCCGTTATACACAAGTATAAACGTTTCATCCCCCTGAGAAAAGCGCATGGGCTGACAACCGTTTACAAGGTCGATAACCGCTAGCCGAGTATGAACAAGCCCGGCATGCGGCGTTACGTATAGACCATTCTGGTCAGGTCCACGCCGGGCGAGAGACTTTTGCATGGCCAAAAGATACTCCCCGTCATCCCGCACATCCCGGGTCCAACTGATTTCCCCTGCGATTCCGCACATATGATCACCTCAAAAAGGGGCGATTCCATCCTCTGGGAACGCCCGTGTTCGTTTTACCATATGCCGCGGGGGAGAAGAAGGTGATTTCAAGCAAAATAAGGCATTCGGCATTTTATCAGGGAAATGCTGCAATATGTGAGGAATTATGCCGTGTTCTGGCGCAATTCCGGCAAGAAGTGAATAAAACTTGCATATGAACAGATTGTGAAGTATAATTTTACCGTATGTCAGATTGAGGATAAGAGGATAGGAGGGAGCAGCATAGGAAAAGGCGTTGTATGGATTACCGGCGCTTCAAGCGGCTTGGGCCGCCATACCGCTTTGGCCCTACATAAGGCGGGCTTTGATGTCATTGCCGGAGCCCGATCCTTTGTGCCTTGCGAAGTACCCGGAGGAGACGGTATCTATCGTCTTGCTCTTGATGTTACCAACATGGAAAGCATCCGCCTCTTTATGCATAATGCATTGAATATTTTTCCAAAGGTGGATGCGCTGGTCAATTGTGCCGGTGTTTTGGTTCTTGGTTCATGTGAGGAAACATCGGCGGATGAATTTCAAAACGTGATGAAAACAAACTTCCTCGGGATGGCCGCCATGGTTCAGGCAGTGCTTCCACTCATGCGAAAGCAGCACCATGGCAGGATCGTCAATTTTTCCTCCGTGTTGGGTTTGCTGGGCATTCCATTTCAAAGCGCATACACCGCCAGCAAGCATGCCATTGAAGGATATTCCGAATGTCTTGCCATGGAAGTGGCTCCTTTTGGTATTCAGGTGTGCCTGGTGGAACCGGGGGATCATAAAGGCGGGTCGGAGGCTTACCGGCGTTGGGCGAGCGCAGTAAGCACAAGCTCACCCTACAATGACAATTTCCGAAAAGGCATTGCCACCATAGCCCATGACGAGAAAAACGGCAGCGATCCCGACAGGCTGGGGGACAAGGTGGCGCATCTTCTTCAAAGGCGAAGAATGCCCCTGCGCAAGCGGGTGGCCAAATTTGATCAGCACCTGGCAGTCATTCTTCATTCATTCATCCCTGCCAGGCTTATGCAATTCATTCTTACGCAATATTATCTTGGAAAAGGAGTTTCGGCGCATGAAGAAAAAAAGGAGTCTCATACTGGAGCACAGTGACGCGCTCCGCAAGGACATGACCCTTTCAAACTTGTTCCGTCTGACCTGCTCCTACGGCAACGTTCCCGCCGCGTTGTATCTGGAGGAAAACAAGGAGATATCCATTACCTTTGCCCAGTATGAGCAGCATGCGAAGGATTACGCGGCCTTTTTGATGAAGCGGTTCGGCGGCGGACACAAGGAAAAGTTTGCCGCCATTGCCATGGATACATGCCCGGAATGGTTTCCTGCTTTCTGGGGCTTGATACTGGCCGGCTACAATGCCGTACTTTTGGATTTTACCCTCTCCGAAGAACGGATGAACCACATGCTTTCGCAGGCGGGAGCGGTACTGCTCATTACCAAAACGCCTCGCAGCCTGCAAAAGGGCGTGCAGTTGGTACTCCTGGAGGAATTGAAGGCTGCGCCGCAAGCACCGCGTGATTTCAAGCCTGTCTTTGCCGACAAGGTGGCTTTGTGCACCAGCGGCACCACCGCTACCAGCCGAATTTTTGTGTATGACGGCCATGCCGTATCCCAGCAGGTGCTTTCCAGCGAGCTCTTGTACAAAGCCAACCGTCAGGTGGTCAATGACGGCAACCGCCGTTCCCTGGCATTTTTGCCATTCCATCATGTATTCGGCTTCATGGTATGCATGATGTGGGTCAGCTTCCTTGGCTATGCCAACGTGTTTTTAAAGGACCGCTCCCCTCAGACCATTGTGGATACGGCTACCCGGTTCCGCATTAATATGCTTCTTGCGGTTCCGCTGCTGGCCAACAACCTGGCTGTGGCACTGGAAAAGAAGGTGGCAAAGGAAAAAAGGGGCAAGCGCATCGCTTACCGTGTGCTCAAGGGCACCAGCCTGGGTTTGCAGCATGTGGCGCCCCGCTTGGGTCTGAAGCTGGCCCGCAAGGCACTGTTCCGTTCTGTGCTCTCAAAGCTGCTGGGCGGCGATGTGGAGTGCATCATCCTTGGCGGCAGCCATACGCCCAAGGAGCATATGCGTACATTGAGCGCGCTTGGATATTATACTGTATCCGGGTTTGGCATGACGGAAACGGCTATCACCTCCGTGGAAGTCAGCAAAAAGCTGCGGACCCGCATTTCCGGTTCCGTGGGCCGGCCGCTTTCCAATGTGACCTATAGTGTAATCCCGGATGGTAAACATGAAAACAGGGGTGAAATGCTCATCAAGGGCCGCTCCATGCATGTGGGCCAGTTGGTGGACGGAAAGATATTGCCTCCGGCATTGGATAAGGAAGGCTGGTTCCACACCGGCGATGTGGTGCGCCTGGAAAAAGGCAGCCGCATGTATGTGGAAGGCCGCGTCAAGGACGTCATCATCAACGAATCCGGGGAAAACGTCTATCCAGACGAGGTGGAGGATGCCTACGCGCTTTTGGAAGGCATTGAGCAGATGTGCGTACTGGGTGTTCCCAAGGACCCCAAAAATCCGCTGTACCAGGAAATCACCCTTGTGCTGTATCTTGGCGAGAAAGCGGAGGATGAGGTGTTTGTCAAAGGCCTTTCCGCCCGTATTGCCCATATCAACGGCAAGCTGCCGGTATTAAAGCAGGTAGGCAAAGTGCTTGTTTCCCATGAAAAGCTGCCGCTTGTGAACAGTATCAAAGTCAAGCGCGTGGAACTGCGCCGCCTGATTCTGGAATGCAGCGAAAAGTATCAGGAGCTGGATATCCGTGCAATTTCCTCCATGCCTGGTTATGCCGCACTGAAAGCGGAGGGAAAAGTGGAGCTGATCGACCTGGAAATGCGCCGCATTCAGGATATGGTGCGAAAGATTTACGCGGAAGTTCTGGAATTGCCGGAGAAGCAAATCAAGGACGATGCCCATTTCCTGGATGACCTGGGCGGAGACAGTCTGCAAGTGCTCAGTACATCCATCAAAGTGGAGGAAGCATTCAGTGTAATGATCCAACCGGAGGAATTTGGGCGTTGCACGACCATCAATGGACTAAGCCGCCTGCTGTATGAAAAGCAGCATGGCTTCCAGGAGACGGTGGTATCAACAGAGCCGGTGACGCCTATTGTTGATTTCTGCGACTCGGCGGAGTATAAAATTTTTGATGAACGGCAAAAAGCGCTTCTCTCCCATGGTGCTGCCAACCCTTATTTCGTCTGCCACGAGTCTGCCTTGCGTGATGTGTCCCTGATGGATGGCAAGCAGGTGCTGAACTTCGGGTCTTACAACTATGTGGGCATGTCCGGCCGGCCGGAAGTCATGGAGGCCGCCAAGGCCGCTATTGACAAGTACGGCACCAGTGCCAGCGGCAGCCGCCTGCTGGCAGGGGAAAAGAGCCTGTATCAGGAACTGGAGCGGGAGATTGCTGATTGGAAGCATGCCGAGGATGCGCTTGTGCTGGTGGGCGGTCACTCCACCAACGTTACTTTTGTGGGCAACTTCTGCGGACCCAAGGACTTGATTCTGTACGATTCGCTGGCCCATAACAGCGTTGAGCAGGGATGCCGGTTAAGCCGCGCTTTGTGCAAGCCTTTCCCGCACAACGATGCCGTTGCTCTGGATACCATATTGCGCCTGCAGCGCCACAAGTTTGAAAAGGTGCTCATCATCATTGAGGGCGCTTACTCCATGGACGGCGACATCGCAGATGTGCCTGCCTTCGTAGCTCTGAAAAAGAAGTACGGTTGCTTCCTGATGGTGGATGAAGCTCATAGCGCCTGCGTCATTGGCAAATCCGGCGGCGGCGTGGACGAATACTTTTGCCTGGAAATAGGTGATGTCGATATCAAGATGGGCACACTATCGAAGGGTTTGGGCACCTGCGGCGGGTATCTGGCCGGCTCCAAGGCATTGATCAACTACCTGCGTTACAATCTGCCGGGCTTTGTATTCTCCGTGGGCATCTCTCCGCCTTTGGCCGCCGCCACGCTGGCATCCATACGCCTTTTACGCAATGAGCCTTCCATTATGGCCCGTATGCGTGAGAACATTGCTGCTTTCATGGAAGAAGCAAAAGCCAGGAACCTGAATACCTGTCTGGCTTGCGAAACGGCCATAGTACCGATTTTGATAGGCCGCGATGAGGATGCTTTTCTTTTGAGCAACAAGCTGAGGGAGCGTGGCGTGTTTGTGCCGCCGGCAGTTTTCCCAGCCGTGCCCAGAAACAAAGCCAGGTTGCGCTTTTGCGTGATCAGCGAGCACCGCAGGGATCAAATCGTGCAGGCACTGGATTTGCTGGTCAGGCTTGCGGCGGAGGAGAATATTGTACTGCCGCCAGCAAAGCAGGAGGAAAAGCAAAAAGACGAACAGGCTGTTGCCACTTTTGCGTAAAATCATTGTTTTTTCTGCCTGTTCACGGTATAATAATTTCGTATCACCATTTATTTATCTGCTTATGGAGGATTGCTGATGTATAAACTGCTGCTGGCAACCGATCAGCACGACATCCAGAATATGTTTTCCGAGATCACAGAATGGGAAAACAGGGGCTTTCGCATGCCGCGGACAGTGTCAAGCGCTCAGGAAGCCATTGCGTGCCTGGAAAAGCACCATGTGGATGCCATTGCTTTTCGTTTGAGTGCACAGGAAGAAAGTAAGCTTTATCAAAAGCTTAAGCAAAGCTATCCCGACCTGCCTATTTTCCGTCTGGGCCGGAATGCAACCGAGCAGATGGCAATTTTGAATGAGCTTAAGGTACTGTTAAACCGTACCCATGCCGATTTTGCCAATGAAGACTATGGCATTGCCGACATGATGAAGCTTTGCCGAAATGATTTTATGCGTGCCCTGCTGTCCGGCAGTATTTCAGACAGCAGGGATATCTTGTCCAAGATACGGCTTTTGCGGTTTGGCATTGATGTGGACAAGCCATGTGTACTGCTGGATATGGATTTGCCCCAAGGCGATGAGTATCTGGCGGGCCGTTGGCATTACGGCAGCGAACGACTGGAAGTGGCCTTGCGCAACTTTTTTGGAACGGTTGTGGATGACCTGTTTTTCAGCGTAGCTGTGGTAACACCCCAATTGATCCGCCTACTGGCCTGCCCTTTGGAAGGGCATGGTGAATCGGAGGGTGAGGAATCCCTTACCGGTATGGTGGAGGACCACGTTATCGAGGCCATTGAGCAAATTCGGGAATACCTTGCGCTTGAAGTACGGCTAAACTGCACCCGCGTGCTAAAAAACATCACTGCATTGGCAGTACAGCCATAGAATAGTACAAAAGCCATTGTCCATGGAGGTAGGGTATGGGATTTTTCAAAAATATCATCAAGGGCCAACTCATCGACGTCATCGAGTGGATTGACGACAGCAGAGACGTGATGGTGCACCGTTATGACATGAACGGCAAAGACATCATGATGGGTGCGCAGCTTACCGTCAGGGAGAGCCAGGTGGCTGTCTTTATGAACGAGGGGCAGATCGCCGATGTGTACAGCCCTGGCCGTCATGAGCTGACCACTGCCAATATGCCCATCATGACCGCCCTGAAAAGCTGGAAATTCGGCTTCAACTCACCGTTCAAGGCAGACGTGTTTTTCGTCAATACCCGCCAGTTCCTGGACCTGAAATGGGGGACTGCCAATCCTGTCATGATGCGTGACGCAGAATTCGGCGTTATCCGCCTGCGGGCATTTGGCATCTATTCCTTCCGGGTAAAGGACCCCGTGGTATTCCTGAAAGAAGTATTCGGTACAAACAGCCTGTTTACGGTCAGCGGCGTAGAGGGGCAATTGAAACGTGTTATGGTATCCTCCCTGAGCGATGCCATTGCCGAAAGCAAGATCCCTGCCCTTGACCTGGCCGCCAATTATGAGGAACTGGGTGCATTTGCCTTGAATGCTTTACAGCCCAAAGCGCAGTCCATGGGCCTGGAGCTTACCTCCTTCGGGATCGAAAACATCAGTCTTCCCGAAGAAGTGGAAAAAACCATGGACAGGCGTACCTCCATGGGTGTGCTGGGCGATATGGGACGCTATACCCAGTATCAGGCAGCGGAAGCGATGCGGGAGGCGGCCAACAACTCCGGCGGCGGTTCCATGGCCGGCATGGGGGTAGGCATGGGTGCGGGGGCCATGATGGGACAAATGTTCACGCAAGGCATGCACCAGGCAGCACAGCCTGCTCCACAGCAGCAGGCCCAGACATCCAAGGTTGCCTGTGTTCGCTGCGGTGCTGCCATCATACCCAATACCAAATTCTGCCCGGAATGCGGTGCCAGCCAAGCTATACCCAAGTGCGCGGGCTGCGGCGCAATGCTTCCTCCCGGAACAAAATTCTGTCCGGAGTGTGGAGCAAAACAATAGCAGAGTCAACAGCATGTAAAACCATGACATAAGTGGTACGCAAAACTGAAAAAGCCCAGCTTTCATTTAAGGAAGCAGGGCTTTTCATTATGGGCTGAACGTATTTTTTTCCACGCGCCGCAAGTGGATGCGCATGGCGGCGATGGCTGCCTTTGCATCCCGATCGCGTATGGCCTGCGCTATACGTACATGTTCATGTATCAAGGTTTGCAGTGTCTTTTGATTGTTGGTCAGGGAGGCGGCCTTTTCGCGAATGGTGTCATAATACAGGTCAATGAATGCACAAAACAGGGGATTGCCCGATAATTCAGCCAAGCGGTAATGGAAATAGTAATCCGGCCTGCGCTCCGTGCTGGAGAGCGGGGTATCAAGAAGCAAAAGCAGACTGTCTATATCCTTTTGGGAAGCTGTGCGGATTACGCTGCGCAGCGCCCGGCATTCCACTGCTTCCCGAAATTCGATCAGGCTTTTATGTTCGCAGGAACGCATAAGGGCTGCAAATGAATTGCCTGTTTCATTACCGATAATGCTGCGTACGACGGTGCCTTCCCGTGGAACACGGCTGATATAACCCTGCATTTGGAGGATCGTCAGTGCTTCCCTCAGGATGCCCCGGCTGACGCCCAATTGATCCGCCAGTTCCGCTTCGTTGGGCAGACGTGTACCTACGGGAAGCTCTCCAGCCCGAATGCGCTGCACAAGCTGCTGAACTGCCTTATCGGAAAGCCGGTCTATACGTATTCGGCGAAATCCTTCCACGAAGGAATACCTCCTGAAAATCATCCAATAGTAAAACCATTTAATGCCACTATCTTACCACAGAACCACATAAGCTTCAAGATTTTTCTTAATGCCAGGTTATTTGCCAATATAAATGAATAGAATAAAGTGCTAATGGATTGGATATAGGCGAATGAGTGAACTGATATGTCGGTCAATGTCAGATTTATGACAAGTATGATCACGTAATCAGGGATAGTAATGTTGGCGAATGCTAAACAGTATCAGCAGTTCCGGGATACTTTACCTGTTTAGTATGGTGCAGTGGATGCCTTCCAGCACATCCAGCGCTTTTTCGTGCATGGTATCGTCAAAGCTGGCGGTGCATTTTGCGTCAATGATGATGTCCACATCCGGCCTGGCTGTTTTGGCGATAACGGCATTGGATAGAACGCACATATTGGTAACAAGGCCGCAAAGCTCAATAGACTGATACGCATGATCCTTTAGATAAGGAAGCAAACCGGCAGCGCCAAAGGTGGGTTTTTCAAACACAACATCATTGGGTGATCGTAAAGCTGCCACCTTGCCAAATAGCTGCCACCCCTGTGAACTTTTGGAGCAATGGGGAACGGGCAGTTTTTTTCCTTCCATCGTTTCAAGGTAATCACCGCCATGTGTATCCAGGGTGAAGACAATGTCATCTCCCGCATTGCGGTATGTGGCGATCTTCCGGCAAATCGGCTCCTCCAACGTTTCCGCTTTGGGGAAACCCAGGTTCCCTGTCACAAAATCGTTTTGATAGTCTACAACAATCAAAAGCTTCTTCATGCCTGATTCCTTTCATCCATTATCGATCGGTCATCACCAGTTACTTTCCGGCGATCCAAACGTTCATAGTCGGATAGCATATCCGAATTGAATTCGCTATATTCCGTAAATTGGCGCACCACTGCTATCAAGACAGCCATTCATCCCATTATATTGCTCCCTTTGGTGAAATTGCAAGGCACGAATTGTGTCGATTTATTGATTTTTTCCGTTGCGTACGTTTTGATTCCGTGCTATGCTATGCCTTGCTGTGTATACATATCTGTACACAAGGAAGGAACCTTTTCGGATGAGACCTGCTGTTTTTGGCTGTCTGAAACAGTACTCCCGGGAGAAGTTTGTCAAGGACCTGACGGCCGGAGCCATTGTTGGCATAATAGCTTTGCCGCTATCCATCGCCATGGGAATCGCTTCCGGGGTATCACCGGAAAAAGGATTGGTAACTGCAATTGTTGGGGGATTCCTCATTTCCCTTCTGGGCGGCTGCAACGTACAAATCGGTGGTCCATCCGGTACATTTGTGGTAATTGTAGCAGGGGTTGTTTCAAGGCATGGTATCGAAGGGTTGCTATTGGCTACGCTGATGGCGGGGATCATACTCATTCTTGCAGGACTTTTGCGTTTTGGGAAGTTGCTGCAGTTTATTCCTTATCCAGTTGTGGCAGGCTTTACAAGCGGCATTGCCATTGTGATTTTTTCCACCCAGGTTGGAGATTTTCTGGGTCTTGCTACAGAAGCTGTACCGGCGGAATTTTTGCTAAGGTGGAGCGCTTACTTGCGCGCCATAGGTACAGTTTCATGGCAAACACTGCTATTGGGTGCTTTCACCTTGACGGTGATTATCCTGTGGCCACGGCTGAACCGCCGCATTCCGGCTACATTGGTAGCGCTTTTGGCAGCTACCTTCCTGACGCTTTTTTTACCGCAGGTGGAAACAATCGGTTCACGGTTCAAAAGTCTCTCTGCAACCTTCCCCGCACCTTTGCTTCCGGTCTGGTCAATAACAAAAGCCGTGGAACTCTTTCCCACTGCCTTGACGATTGCGTTTTTGGTGGGTATTGAATCATTGTTTTCCGCGGTAGTAGCGGATGGCATGACAGATACACGTCATGATCCCAACATGGAGCTGGTGGCTCAGGGAATTGCCAATATCGGGTCCGCCCTCTTTGGCGGCATCCCTGTGACCGGTGCTTTGGCCCGTACTGCCGCCAACATCAAAAACGGAGGACGTTCTCCCATATCGGGTATGGTACATTCCATCGCGCTGCTTTTGATTCTGCTTGTGGGCATGCCTTATGTAAAACATGTGCCAATGACCGCGCTGGCTGCTGTGCTGATCATTGTTTCTTACAATATGGGCGAATGGACGTATTTTAAGCAAATGAAGCGTTTGCCCAAGAGTGACTGCGCGGTTTTTTTGACCGCCTTTGTTTTGACGCTAATCCTTGATCTTGTGATGGCCATTGGCATAGCCCTTGTATTGGCAGCTATACTTGTGTTGATCAGGCTGAAGAATTTGGTTGGCCTGCATGCAGAGTTTGTTCAGAACGGCGTGATGCGCATGAGGGTTAATGGACCTCTGTTCTTTATGGCGGCACAGAAACTTCGGGAATTACCCAAAAGTGAACAGGCAGAGCTGAGCATACTGCAGTTGGACTTGCAAGACGTTCCCTTTATGGATGCATCAGCCCTGAAAGCGCTTGTCACCTTAAAGGAAAGCGCCAACAAGCAGGGCATCATCCTGCAACTGGAGAATTTGCAGAAACAGCCGCACATGCTGCTAGCGAGAAACGGATTTGAACTTGCTTAAACAAAGGACGCCCATCGTCGCATGGGCGTTTCAGACCGTCAAAGAACCTTTGGGGAGGCATTGGAAGGCCGAGGCCCTCCAATGCTAATTTGAAAACAGCGACATGTGCGGTGGTTTTGGCAGGAATTTCGAAGAAATTCCTATCTTACCCGAGCAAACGACTGCACAAAGGCGCAGCCTTTGGAAAGTAGCGGCGAGGGAAAAATTCAAAAATGTGGCATCGCCACTTTTCGACATACTGGGACGCCCATCCGCGCGTGGGCGCTTTTTTGTTGATATAGGCAAAATAAAATGGCACTCTTTCTGTTTTTTCCTCCGATCTTCTTGAAAACAAGTCTGCATTCTTGTACACTAATATGTGGATATATGATGTCCAAGAGAAGAAGGGTATGACTTGAAGTACGTTTTTCTTTATCTGCGCCCTTATATGCCCAAGATGTTATTGGGATTCTTTATCAAATTCACCGGTACCATCATGGATCTGTGCCTCCCCAGAATACTGGCCTATGTGATTGATAACGTGATTCCCATGGGCAGCATCAGCCCCGTGATCTGGTGGGGTGTTTTGATGCTTGTTTGCTCCGCCGTAGCCGTAGTCACCAATATCATGGCCAATCGCATGGCCGCAGCCGTAGCGAGGGATACGACGCGCCGAATCCGGTACGACCTGTTCAGAAAGGTAGCATACTTAACAAACCGGCAGGTGGACCATTATACCATCCCATCCCTCATTTCTCGCATGACATCCGACACATACAACATCCATCAGATGGTGGGCATGATGCAGCGCATTGGCATCCGTGCCCCCATTCTTTTGATTGGCGGCATTCTGATCACGCTGACGCTGGATCCTATGTTGACGCTGGTGCTTGTTTCCGTGCTGCCTTTTATCGTATTTATCACCGTCATGATATCCCGCAAGGGAGTTCCCCTTTTCCGGCTTTCCCAGGAGGCGCTGGACAACATGGTACGGGTGGTGCGTGAAAACGCCGCCGGTATCCGCGTAATCAAAGCGCTGTCAAAAACGGAGGATGAGAAGCAGCATTTTGACGGTGTCAACAAGCAAGTGATTGCGGCGGAACGAAAGGCCAGCATGACCATGGCGGGAATCAGCCCGGCCATGAACCTGCTTCTGAACGTAGGGCTGACCCTTGTGGTGCTGGTGGGGGCGGTACGTGTCAACTTGGGGTCCGGAAAAGTAGGGGAGATCGTAGCCTTCCTTTCCTACTTCACCATCATCCTTCATGCCATGATGATGCTTCCGCGTGTGTTTACAGTGTATTCCAAGGCCAGTGCCTCCGCCAACCGCATTGCTGAGGTGATGGCTGCTCCGGAGGAAATGACTGTAAAACCAGAAACGCAGGCAGCGGCCGGTGATGATCATGTGACGTTCAATCACGTATCCTTCTCCTACAACAAGTTGGAGGACAATCTGACAGACATTACCTTTTCCATAAAGCGCGGAGAGACGCTGGGCATCATCGGGCCAACAGGGGCAGGCAAATCCACCATTGCCCAGCTTCTTTTGCGGTTT
Source organism: Bacillota bacterium (assembly GCA_023415145.1). GTDB lineage: Bacteria > Bacillota > Clostridia > Christensenellales > Aristaeellaceae > JAEWAH01. The sequence goes on from JAEZLW010000107.1 coordinate 29,861, forward strand.
TACGACGCAGACAAGGGCGAGATTCTGATCGGCGGCCGAAACATACAGGAATTTGAGCCTGGAGTGCTTCGGGAAAAGTTTGGTGTGGTATTTCAGAACGATGTATTGTTTGAGGACACCATTGCCGAAAACATCCGCCTTGGCCGGGAAATTGGCAAGGATGCGCTTTTGAAGGCAGCCCAATATGCCCAGGCAGCAGATTTTATAGCTGACAAGGAAGGCTTTGGGTCGGAACTGAACATCAAAGGTGCAAACCTGTCCGGCGGGCAAAAGCAGCGGGTGCTGATTGCCAGAGCCTTGGCCGGAAACCCGGAAATTCTTATTCTGGATGATTCCTCCAGTGCCTTGGATTACAAGACGGACGCCTTACTGCGCAGTGATATCCGCACCCATTACAGCCATACCACAACCATATTGATTGCTCAGCGTGTGTCTACTGTGATGCGTTGCGATCATATCCTGGTACTGGATGACGGAAAGATTGCGGGATACGGTACCCACGCGGAATTGATGGAAAGCTGTGAATTGTACCAGGAAATCGAGCGTATCCAGATGGGAGGTGCGGACCGTGGGTAAAAAAACGGTCTACCGCCGTCTGGGACGTTATTTGTATCAGTACAAATGGCTGCTTCTGCTGGCCATTGCGCTGTCGGTAGGCGGAAACTATCTGGCGCTTTTGGGCCCCAGGCTATCCGGCTTTGCCATCGATCTTATTCAACCGGGCGCCGGGAAGGTGAATCTGGCAGGCATCTATTCACTTGTGTTCCAGATGATATTGTTCTATATCATATCCTCTGCTTTGGGCTATGCCCTGTCGGTATTGATGATCGCCGTCAGCCGCAATGTCATTTATCAAATGCGCAAGGATGTGTTCGATCGTCTTTCTGATATGCCGGTGGGGTATTTTGACACACATCAAAGCGGAGACATCATCAGTAAAATTTCCTATGATATTGACACCATCAATACATCCTTGTCCAACGATTTGGTTCAAATATTCACCGGGGTTATTACCGTGATCGGCTCCCTGGCGATGATGCTTGCTTTATCGCCCGTCATGGTACTGGTATTTGTTGTTACCATTCCGCTCTCAATGCTTTTGACGCGCTTTATCGTAAGGCACACCAGGCCATTGTTCCGCAACCGCTCCAAAAAGCTCGGGGAACTGAACGGACTTGTGGAGGAAATCATTTCGGGACAGAAAACGCTGAAAGCCTATCATCAAGAAGAAAATGTAATAAAGCGTGTGGGACAAAAAAACGATGAGACGGTGGAGGCATATTACAAGGCGGATTACTACGGCAGCATGGGCGGGCCATCGGTAAACTTCATCAACAATCTGTCCCTGTCGCTGATCAGTGTGTTGGGAGCCATCCTTTACATGAACGGAAGCATGACGCTGGGGAATATATCCTCTTTTGTGCTCTATTCCCGCAAGTTTTCCGGGCCCATCAACGAAATGGCAAACATAGTGGGAGAATTCCAGTCAGCCCTGGCGGCAGCGGAGCGTGTGTTTCGGTTGTTGGATGAGCCTCTGGAGGCACCGGACAAGCCCGATGCCAAGGAGATGACACAGGTTTCGGGGGATGTAAAGGCTGATGATGTGTCCTTTGGTTACGAGGAAGGCAAACTCATCTTGCAGCATTGCAGTTTTCATGCCAAACCAGGAAGCCTGATTGCCATCGTAGGTCCTACCGGTGCCGGAAAAACGACGCTGATTAATCTTTTGATGCGCTTTTACGATGTGGGTGATGGCTGCATCAAGGTAGATGGCTGCGGTGTTTCGGAAGCTACACGCAAAAGCCTCAGACGAAGCTATGCGATGGTGCTGCAGGATACATGGCTGTTCCACGGCTCCATTTTTGAAAACATTGCCTATGCCAAAAAGGATGCCACCAGGGAGGAGGTGGAGGCTGCGGCCAAAGCAGCACGCATACACTCATACATCAAACGGCTGCCTCAGGGATACGACACGCTGATTACTGACGACGGAGCCAACATTTCCAAGGGTCAAAAGCAGCTTTTGACCATTGCCAGGGCTATGCTGATAGATGCGCCAATGTTGATCCTTGACGAAGCCACCTCCAACGTGGATACGCGCACGGAGGTGAAAATCCAGCAGGCCATGCGGGCGCTGATGCAAAACAAGACCTGCTTCGTTATTGCCCACAGGCTTTCCACCATACAAAACGCCGATCTCATTTTGGTGGTGAAGGACGGCAACATTGTGGAAACAGGCACACATGAATCCCTGATGGCGATGCATGGCTTTTACCGTAAGCTGTATGATGCTCAGTTTGCTTAAGAGGAAAGGGAGAGGCAATATGCTGAAAATGACCGGCACCGAAAAGGAAATCGTTTATGAAGGGCGTACGTTACGCTTTATGAATCAGCGCAACAAAGGCTGGTCCTATCCCTATGACTACGTGACTTCTCCCAACGACACGCTGTCCAGCGCGGGATGCGGCCTGTTTTCCCTGTGTCATGCCGTAGAATGGATGCATGGCATCCGCCTGGACCCGGAGAAACTTTCTGACTTTGCGCGGCAAAAGGGTGGCAGGGGGGATGACGGTACTGACCGCCCGGAGCTGCTGCGCGCCCTGATGGTCTACGGAGAAGCGGCACGCATGGGCTTCCGGTACGAGGAAGACGGGCTGCGCAACGATCTGAATACGCTATGGGAGCATATCTCCCAAAAGAAAGGCGTTTCCCTGTGCAACCTTCGGGTGGGACATATCGTGGCTCTGGTGGACAGCCGCGAGGTGAATGGGGAAAAGCAGTTTCTGGCCATTGACAGTTATTCTGAAAGCGCAGCGGAAAAAGTGCGTGACCATGTGCGGGAGACAGTTCCGCAAAGCGAGGTCATCGCCGACGTCGTTAATAAAAATGGCCTTGTCACAGGCCAGGGCATTCATTATGCCATGTTCTGGGTGCCGGCGAGCCTGCCCAGGGACTTCAACCTGATTTACGAAACGAGTGTACAAAAATAGGGAAGGGAGAAAACTCCCTTCCCTCTGCCTTTTACTCCAATCGATAGTACTGGATCATTGTTATTGAGCTGCGTTGATGATATGCTTGAACTTACCGCTTCCGGGATGCTGTTTGGGTTCCTCCTGGGACAAAGTGATGGTTACATTCGTGACGCCGTGAAGGGACAGCAAATCCTTCAGCGCGCTGCGTGCTTTTTCAAACGCAGCCTGTTTTACAACACCTTCCTTTGGCACAAGCCTCAGTTCTGCATTGTTTCCTTTGCGCACGGTCAGTTGGAAGCGGACGATGCCGTGTACTTCCTTCAGCGCCGCGTACAGAGCCAGCGGCGCTATTTTAATGTCACATCCGCTTTCCTGGAAGCTTACCACATCATCGGTACGGCCTTCCAGCGTAAGCCACGGTGACGTTTTGCCGCATGGGCATTTTTCATGATGCATGACTACCCGATCAGTCACCTCGTAGCGGATAAAGGGCTGTGTGTAGTTATACAGGTTTGTCAGCAATATCTTGTCTGACTGCACACCGTCTGCCACAGGACGGTTATCCTTGTCCACCGGCTCGACTAGGATCCAATCTTCATTGACATGAAAATGGTGCTCCGTGCATTCGCACGCCACGGTGCCGCCTTCTGTGCAGGAGTAGGAGGTTTGCACGTAGCAGTTGAAAGCTTTCGAAAGGCGGCTGCGGACATCCTCGGAAAGGTATTCACCGCCGGTCATGATGATGACAGGATGAATGTTCAAGCGGCCACTGTTTTGTTCATCGATCAAAAGCTCCAATATGGTGGGGTAACCGCCCAGCATGGCCGGTTTAAATGCGTTCAGCTCTTTCACGATTTCCTGTATCGGTTTTAGCGCGCTGGTCACCGCCATCTGTTTCTTTTTCCAGGGCATTTTAAGCAGCCTGGCCCGAACTGAGCTGTAACCCAGATAAAAGCCGCCGGTGGCAAACACGCCGATGGATTTGGGGCCCCGCAGGACATATGCCTTCAGGTCCTTTTTTCTGGCAAACGAACGCCTCATGTTGATGGCGCCGAACATATTGTTGGTGGTTTTGTCGCACAGTGCCACCAAAGGGTTTCCGGTTGAACCGCTGGTTGTGAATATCAGATATTTGCCATGGAACTTGCGGCCAATGTTATCCAAATCCTGCATGAACTTTTGAATATCTTCCAATTTAACTGCGGGGTCGGTGACCCAGGCGTCAAAGTTCGCCATTAATTCCACCTTGTTGACCGCAGGTAGGTCGGTAAGCATAAAGTCGTCACCGATGTCTTGATACAGCTTTTTATAATATGGGCTGTTTTCTTTTGCGTGGTGCACCAGCTCACGAAGCCTGAAATCCCTTACCTTTGCCTGTTCGGCGTCGTTCATGTTTTCGTACTTCTTGCATAGCGACAGACCCTTGAGCAAACCAATAGATTTCATACGATGTTCTCCTTCATGATACCAAATAGCATCAGGTCGATGTAGGTCTTGAGTTCTGCTTTGATCGTATCTGCTGAATGGAAAAATGCGTCAGGTCTTTCTTGATATGTTTCCAGATACAAACTGATGAGAGAGTTGATGTAGATGCTCAGTCCAGCGGTTACCTTGTCCAGCTCATCCGGATTCTTCAAGGGGAGAAATGAGATCGCCTTGGCCAGGACCGTTCTGGAATGAACCTTTGCCTGAACCATGTGTTTGAGGATCACGGATTTCCTTCCCTCATTCACCTCAGCGCATGTTTCCCGCGCCGCCATGTTCGCCAGGCGGGTTTCGTTGGGAAATTGATAGCAAAGGTTGAGCTTTGCATCCATCATGGAAAAGAGGATATCGTAAAAGCTGTTTGCATGAGGATCTGGATCGCTTAGGGTTGTGAGAGTCGATAGAGCCTGATCCAAGCATTGGAAGTAGAAATCCCGCTTGCTGCCGAAGTAGTGGAACAGCGATCCTTTGGAGATGCCGCTGGCTTTGGTGATCTCGTCCGTGCAGGCCTCCGTATACGACTTCCTGGCGAACTCGGCAATACCGCTTCCCAGAATTATTTTCTTGCGCTGCTCGGGCAGCTTTTCGAAGGATTCACGCGGCACACTGTTGCCTCCTTTGACTGATTGGTCAATCCATGAGTATCATACACCTGTTTGACCGGTGAGTCAATACGTTTAAAAAAATTTCTCAAAATGAAAAGCGGGACAGATTTTCAATAAAACCCATCCCGACGTTAACAGATAATGCTTTCTTATGGGAAGGTGTACTTAGGACACAAATTCTGAAAATGCAGCCTTCTCCTTGTTTTCTGGAAGATGCACATGGAAGGTAGTTCCGGCACCCAGCTTGGAACGGACGGTAATGCGCCCGCCATGGGCGATGACGATGATTCTGGCGATGGAGAGCCCCAGCCCGTGACCGCCGGTGCTGGACTTACGTGCTCTGTCCGCCCTGTAGAAACGGTCGAAAATTTTCGGCAGATCCTCCCCGGCGATGCCCGAGCCCGTATCAGTGACGGAGAGCATGCAGCCCTCCATGGTCTTTTTCACCCCCAGGGTAATATTGCCGCCCGGCGGGGTGTATTTTACTGCATTGTCGCACAGCACACGCATCACCTGCTTGAGCATGTTCTTGTCGGCGGTGATCTCACAATGTTCCATGGGGGATAGCAGGAAGTTATGGCCTGGGGATAACATCTTTGCCTCTCTGTGCAGCGCTGCCACCACTTCGGCAGGATCAAAAGACTCCATTTCAAGCAGCAGCGTCTTTTTGTCGTGCCGGGCCAGGAAAAGCAGGCTTTCCACCAGTTCCTTCATACTTGCGGTCTCCTGGGCAATGGCGGCAATGCCTTCTTCCAATACGGCCCTGTCCTCTTTGCCCCAGCGGTCCAGCATATTGATGTAGCCCTGCAGCACGGAAATGGGGGTACGCAATTCATGGGAAGCATCGCTGACAAACTGCTTCTGGCTGTTGTAGCTTAGTTCGATTCTGTCCAGCATGCTGTTGATAACCACCGCCAGGTCCTTGAGTTCATTTTTCGTGCCGGCAATGTTGATGCGGTTGGACAGGTTGTTGGCGCTAAGCGTGGCGGCCAGATCGGCGATATCACGCAAAGGCTTCAATACCGTTTTGTTCAGCCTGTTGCGCTTGCGTAAAAAACGCCATACACGCCACAAATCGCAACACAGAAGCCCGACAGAAAGATACAGCCACACTTCCATGCGTTCCCTAAGATCAAAGGAAACGACCATAGTGCCGTTTGCAACCGGTCGCAGCAGATGCAGCACAGGCGGCCAACGGAACAAGTCGCTGGAGAACGCTTTTGTCAGCATGTATCCTACGCGGCTAGCGCCTTCCGAGGGGAGGATGTCCCTGGTGATCTGCGCGGTTGCGGTGCGGTCCATCACCTGGAGGGCTGTGAAGCTTTGCCCGTTTTCGGGTGCCAGTGAGGATAGCCGGTCCATGGTGCGCATTATGCCAGGGGCCTGGGCTGCTGCAAAAACCAACGTCATTAATAGGATTACCGGCAGCGTGGTACGCAAAAGCTGCCACGCGTAATGGATGGAGATGCGCAGGGTCAGGGAAAAGCGTAAGTTACTCATCATGGCTGACAGGCGGCCATGAATGGAACTGCTTACGCGGTTGATGCCCCTTTCCCCGGTATGCGGACGCGGACGTCTTTTCAGCTTCTTCTTATTTGTCTTCATACTGGAACATATACCCCACAGCCCGAATGGTCTGTATGCATTTCACATGGAATCGGTCGTCAATTTTCTGCCGCAGGTAACGGATATACACATCCACGATATTTGTTTCCCCGGCATATTCATAACCCCATACGTCATTTAAAAGCACATCACGGCTCATGGCTGTGCCGGCGTGCTCCATCAGGCAGCGCAAGAGGTCAAATTCCTTTTTCGTCAGCGAAAGCGGCTCCCCGTCAAAAGAAGCGCTATAGCTGGCAGGGTCAACCTTTAGTTTTCCCACATTCAGCGACGAAGGCGCGCTGCTGTGCCCGGCCCGGTGCTTCTTCAGCCCCACACGGATACGGGCCAGCAGTTCCTCGATGGCGAAGGGCTTGGTCATATAATCATCGGCGCCCATGTCCAAGCCCATTACCTTATCGCTAACGTCGTCCTTGGCGGTGAGCATGATGATGGGCAGATCGCTTACATGCCGAAGTCTGCGGCAGACCTCGATGCCGGATAGTTCCGGAAGCATCAGGTCCAGAATGAGCAGGTCCGGCTGCCAGCTTTCGCATACTTCCAGTCCCGTCCGGCCGTCAAAGGCGGTGCGCACCTCATAACCTTCATGCTTGAGTTCCAGCTCCAGAAAGCGTGCGATTTTCTGTTCATCCTCTATGATCATAATTTTCGGCATGGGGGAAGCCATCCTTTCCGGGATAAAAATCATAAAATATATTATATCACAAAAGCTTCCGGCAGCCTATGGCGGAAAAACGGACGCCACCGCAGGGTCAATCTGCGGCTGGCGGTGGCATAAACATGCCTTATTCGATGGTGGCCTCGCTGTAGCCATCCGCGTCTTCCTTGACATCAACTTTGCCGTCATCCTGATACTGCACGGATACGGGCGTTGTCTGGGCCGGGGGTGCGG
>JAEZLW010000002.1 GCA_023415145.1 Bacillota bacterium
GATTTCCTTGTTGCTGTTGTAGCCGGCCACGGCTTCAAAGTTTTTCTTGGAACCGGACATTTCGCCCATGTCGATGGTTCCGGTGGCAACGCCGGGGGCAACTTCGCTGGCAGCAGATTCCTTGAACTGCACGTACTTGGTCTTGGGAGCACCCTTGTAATAGTATTCGTTTGCTTCGAAGTACACTACACGGTTCTCGTACTTGATGAACTTGTAGGGACCGGCGCCCATGGGATGGGTCGTCTTGGCCTTCGCAAGGGACAGATCGCCATAGGGATGGCCGAATTTGTTGTTTTCGTAGTCGTACTGGGCCTTGTCACCGTAATAGTGCAAGGGAGAGACTTCAATACCGAAAATGCTATAGATGGCGGGAGCTTCATAGCCGACGGTCTTGACTTCCACGGTGAAATCGTCCAGCTTCTTGATGCCGGAGATGTTGGGGATACCGGCGGCCATTTCGGGCTCCTTGGCGCCTTCCTGGGTGATGAACTTGGCATCAGCCACGCCCACCACGGAGCTGTCATCGGGAGCTTCCACGTTCCAGTAAGCCACCGGGTCGCCGTTATAGGCAGCATAGACTTCCTTGTAGTAGTCTTCCAGAGTCGGGTACACGCCGTTTCCGATATCGAAGGTGGCGCCGCTCTTGGTGGTCAGGATGCCGTTGAACGTCTTGTCTTCGTTCTGGCCGACCTCGCCATAACCCCACAGCGCGATGCCCAGGGCCATCTTGAGGCCATCGTTCGCCCGTACTTCCTCTACGGGATAGCCGATGGTGTCAGCAGCGTAAGACGCGGCATACTTGTTCATAACAACGTCTACGATCGCCTGCACGTCGTCCAGCCAGGCAGCCTTGACCAGTTCCCAGTAGGCTCTTTGCTGTTCTTCGGTCCAGGCGTCGGCAGAAGACCAGACATGCTGGTCGCCGGCGGCCAGAATGTCCTTGGCAATCTGCTCGTATTTGGCGTAGATTTCGCTGGTGGTCTGGGTCTGATAGTCCTTCAGGCCAATGATGTTATAGGAGTTGAGGGTGGTGGAACCCACGTAGGAGGGATCCAGATATACATAGTAGGAGAAGATCAGGTCGTCGGCGGTCAGGGGTTCGCCATCGCTGAACTTCACGTCATCGCGGAGCTTGGCGGTATAGGTGGTGATGTCGGTGGCTTCGTCATATGCGACAGTGACGTTGGCCAGCCCTTTGTAGGTGTAATCTTTTCCGTTGTAGGGAACAGTTTCGCCCTCGATGGCGTTGTAGATGATGCCGCCCATACGGTCGGTGGTCAGCACCTGCACCTGGGTGAATTCAGATACATCCTGGTCATAGCCGGTATCGGCGAAGAAGGGGCTGAATTTCTCGCTGAATTGGTCATAGCCGACTACCAGCGGCGTTTCTGTCGCGGTTTCTGCGACCGCAAAGCTTGTGCCGGCCAGCAGCATCATCACGACGAGTGTCAACGCAAGCAGCTTTTGGGTGAATCCAGTTTTCATATTTACCTCCTACAAAGTTTTTTGCAAACCTGTAATAAAGTATATCATATAAATCGTGATTTGCAATGATTTAGCTCCCATATATTCCGAATTTATACACGATTGCATACGAAAATGAAGGAGCCTGGTCTTGAAGATTCAAATTTATGCTTTCACCCATCTGCCCTTTCTAAAGCATAGGAAGGTCAATACCCCCCGTACCCACAAATCAATGCCCATGGCCCACCATGCGCCTTGGATGCCCATGTTCATGTGGGAAATAAACACATACGACAGAAAGAGCCTTAAGCCCATGCTGCCAAAGGCAATGTAGAAAGGCGTTCTTGTTTCGCCTGCTCCGCGCAGCGCACCGGAGGATGTCAAGTACAGCGCGGTGGCAGGCTGCTCCAGGGAACAAATGCGCAAAAGCGATGCCCCGATCAGCCGAACGCCATCATCCGGGGTGAAAAGTGCTATCCACCAGGGTGCAAACAAAAACAGAGCCACACCTACTGCGGACATGGTAAGCACGCATAGGTGGATGCTCAAGATCCCCCGATGCCTGGCGCTTAAGGGCTCCCCGGCACCAAGAGACTGGCCTACCAGTGTGGATGCCGCCGCCGCAAAGCCATAGCCTGGCATGTAGGACAGCGATTCAATGGTCACCACCAGGTGATGGGCAGCCAACTGCGCGGTTCCCAGGGAGGCCACCATGCCAATGAATACCATTTGCCCAAGGGAGATGGAAAGCCGTTCCAGCGCGGCGGGCGTACCTACCGAAAAAAGTTGTTTGATAAGCGGGAAGTGAGGCCGAAGCTTCTTTATTTGCAGCTTCAACCTGCTTTTGGGTTGCATTACGCCAAGGACCATCCATACGCCCGACAGCCCGGTTGTCACGGCTGTGGCGATGGCGGCCCCCCTAACGCCCAGCCCGGCGCCCCATATGGGAAAGGACAAGGAAAGAAAGGAAATCTGCCGGGAAGGGTAGATCAAAAGGAAACCCATCACTATGTTCAAAACGCTGGCTGTGATGCTGATTTTCATGGGCGTTTGCATATCCCCCGCGCCACGAAGCGCTGCGGCCAGCACGACGCCTGTGTAATAGGGCAGAAATCCGGCGGACAGTATGCGCAAATATACCGCTGCCTCTTTATGCAAAGCGGGATCGGCATGCATCCATACGGGAATGAGCGGCGCAAGGAAGCAGGTCAATATGCTCAGTACAGCACCCATAAATAGCCCCAGCAGAAACGTTTGACGGCAGGCCGCCTCCGCCTCCTGCGCTTGCTTCGCGCCGGTGGCTCTTGCAATGATGGCCGTGCTGCCTACACCTACTGCCATTACCAGGCTGTTGATGACCCAGGTGGGCGCGGCGTTTACCGCCACAGTGGCGGTGGCCGATGCACCAAGGCCGCCCACCATCATCATGTTGGTGATTTGCATCATGGTGGCCGTCAGGTTTTCAAAAATGGCGGGAAAGGAAAGGCGAAGCACGTAGGAACGTTCCCGGGGCGGGCGGTTTTGCCTGCCGGGCTTTAGAAATAAGCGAAGCATGAAAGTTGGCTCCTTTGGCAAATCGGCATTGCAATACTGTATCACGGCCTTATCTGGAAGACAAGAGAAATATACGGTAAATAATGATGGCTTCCTTGGTTGACAAAACATGCCGAATTGTGGAGAATATGTTACAACAAAATAAGCATTTTTATCAACAGCCGGACAATATCGTTACAGAAGGAGGAAGAGGTCTATGCAGTTTGCCCAGGGCTTTTTGCGGGTATCTTCCGCGTTGTTCCTTGGGGGGGATGTCTGCTTATGCATTCTTGCATAGGAAGACACTGGGAGCTGCTCTTAAGGTTTGCCTGCTGGGCATATTTGCCATCATATAGATAGCCGGATCGTAACTGGACTTGCAGCAATGGCTTTGAACAGGCCAGCAGGCACATATGCACCGTATTGCATGAAAAAAACAACCCCTGTCCGGCGGCAAAAGGATAGGAAGAAATGGAAGGAGGAATGAAATGAAACAGCCCGGCTGGGTGGCAAACGCGCTGACCATTTTGAGAATTGTGCTTTCGATATCTCTGCCGTTCCTGCCGCGGCTTCAAACACCATTCATGCTGGTGTATGCGGTATGCGGCATCACCGACGCTCTGGATGGGGTTATTGCCCGCAAGACGCATACCCAAAGCAGGCTGGGGGCCAGGCTGGATTCCGCTGCCGACTTCGTTTTGGTGATGGCGATGATTGTTTCGCTGTATCCTGTTGTGGTGCTTCCGCCGGGAGCCATTGTCTGGATAGCTGTCATTGCGGCCATCCGCATATCAGCTGCCGGGGTTTCTTATGTAAAGCACGGTGTTTTCGCATCGCTGCACACATATGCCAACAAGGCAACGGGCTTTTTGATATTTCTATTCCCATTTTTCATTCTCATTTTTGCGCCGGCAGCTTTGCTTTGGATTTTGTTCAGTGCGGCAACGCTTTCGGCCATTGAGGAGCTATTGATGCAGATAAACGGTAAAATACTGAATCTGGACAGAAAAAGCTTGTTTTCAAAAGAATAGGGGGAAGGGTGATGAAACCCCTCCCCTTGCTTTTGAAATAGAAATCAGCTTGGCTGCTTTGGATCAGATGTCTATCTTCTTTGTAGCCACATCGAACAGCAGCTTTTGCAGGATTTCATCAACACTCATGGCCCCCAGATTGGCACCTTTGCGGTCGCGGACGGTAGCGGTTTTTGTTTCCACCTCCTGGTCGCCCAGCACCAGCATATAGGGGGTCTTTTCCATTTGCGCTTCCCGAACCTTGAAGCCGATCTTTTCGTTGCGCTTGTCGGTTTCCACCCGGAGTCCGGCTTGAGAAAGCTTCCCGGCAAGCTCGTCGGCCCAATCATCCGCCCGGTCTGTAATGGTCAGCACCTTCACCTGGGTGGGGCTCAGCCACAATGGCATAGCGCCCGCGTATTTTTCAATCAGCAGTGCCAGTGTCCGCTCATAGCAGCCGATAGAGGTGCGGTGAATGACGATGGGATGTTTCTTGGCGCCGTCACGGTCGGTGTACTCCATTTGAAAGCGTTCGGCCAGTTGAAAGTCAATTTGAATGGTGATCATGGTGTCTTCCTTGCCCCAGACGTTCTTGATCTGTATGTCCAGCTTGGGGCCGTAGAAAGCCGCTTCGCCCTCTGCTTCCACATAATCGATGCCGATATGGTCAAGGATGCCCCGCATCAAATCCTGTGTTTTTTCCCAGGACTCAGGGTCTCCGATATACTTTTCCTTGTTGTTGGAGTCCCATTTGCTGAAACGGTAGGAAACATCCGAATCAAGGCCCAGCGTTTTGAGCATGAAACGGGCCAGGTCCAGACAGCCCTTGAATTCATCCTCCACTTGCTCGGGGGTACAGGCCAGGTGCGCCTCGGAAATGGTGAACTGGCGCACGCGGATAAGGCCGTGCATTTCGCCGGAGGCTTCGTTGCGGAACAGTGTGCTGGTTTCGGACAAACGCATAGGCAGATCGCGGTAGGAGCGTGTCCTGTTTAAATACACCTGGAACTGGAAGGGGCAGGTCATGGGCCGCAGGGCAAAAACTTCGCCTTCCGCTTCCGGGTTGCCCATGATGAACATGCCATCCCGGTAATGGTCCCAGTGGCCGGAAATTTTGTACAGATCGCGCTTGGCCATCAGCGGCGTCTTGGTGAGCATATAGCCGCGGCGCTGTTCCTCATCCTCCACAAAGCGCTGCAATAGCTGGATGACCCTTGTTCCCTTGGGCATCAGAATGGGCAGGCCCTGGCCGATATAATCCACTGTGGTGAAGTATTCCAACTCCCGGCCCAGTTTGTTGTGGTCGCGTTTGCGTGCTTCCTCCTGCTGGGCAAGGTATTGATCCAACGCTTCCTTGGAGTCAAAGGCGGTGCCGTAGATGCGCTGGAGCATTTTGTTCTTTTCACTGCCGCGCCAGTAAGCGCCGGCAGCCTGGGTGAGCTTGACTGCTTTTACTTTCCCGGTAGAGGGAAGGTGCGGGCCGGCGCACAGGTCCACAAAATCGCCCTGGCGGTAGAAGGAGATCACTGCATTCTCGGGAAGGTCGCCTATCAGTTCAACTTTGTACGGCTCGCCCCGGCTTTCCATCAAGGCAATGGCTTCATTTCTTGGCAGTTCAAACCGCTCGAGCCGGTCGTTTTTCTTGATAATCTTCGCCATTTCCTTTTCAATGTTCGCAAGATCCTCCGGTGAAAAGGCTTCCTCCACGTCAAAGTCGTAATAGAAGCCATTTTCGATGGCCGGGCCGATGGCCAGCTTGGCCTTGGGATAAAGTGTTTTCACCGCCTGGGCCAGCACGTGGGAGGCGGTATGACGCAGCGTGCGCCGGCCGGCCTCGTCTTCAAAGGTTAAAATCTGAAGATCGCAATCCTGCTCAATGGGCTGCCACAGTTCGATGACTTTTTCGCCATTTACGCGGGCACACAGCGCGGCCTTCTTGAGGCCCTGGCTGATTTGGCCTGCAATATCCAGCGGTGTGACACCTGTGTCAAACTCCCGGACATTTCCTTGCAAGGTGATTTTCATAACCGCTTCCTCCTTATTTCACTGGCACGCAAGGCCGCAGACACAAAAAATCCGCCCCGATGCCGGGACGGATGAATATCCGCGGTTCCACCCTGCTTGCAAAACCTCTCGTGTGGCGCTGTATCGCGCGCCTCGCGCCCCGGTCGAAGGATGGTATCCCGCCGCGTCTGCCGGAAAGCGCTTTCAGCCATGGCGCCTTCTCTCTAAGCGGTGATAAGCGGGGGCATGTTCCTTGTCATCCCATGGATTATGGGTAGTATATGCCCGGTCATTGCAATCTGTCAATCCCTTTTCGCAAAATTGTTCATTTCTTGTTTTTTCTGCGGAAAAAGGCGCGGTATATCCTGAAACGCAGCTTTTTGAATGCATTCCAGGGCTGATAAAGTCTGTCAAACGTTTCCTTCGCCACAGCCACATCGCCTTGCTGTACGGGATGGCGGCTGTACTGACTCAGGCACAGCGCTTCCGCCATGGGCAGCAGGGGATGGGGGTATCTGTTTTGTTTATCCAGCCTGGCGGCAAAGGCCAGAGGTGACTCGGCCGGTACAGGCCTTTGCTTATCCAGCAGCAAAAGGTTGTACACACCGCCGATATAGGCGTTCATGGCATCTTTTTCGGTTTTTGCGTGGCGTGCCAAAAAGGCGGGTGTGGTCATGCGCAGCCTGAGATATATGGCGGCGGCAAAAACCAGCGCCAGCAGCAACCACCATGGGAATGGTTTGTCCGGCGGCGGTTCATCCGTCGGGTTCTCAGGCGGAGGCTCGATGGATGGTTCCGGCGATGGGGTAGGCTGCTCTTCCGGCTCGTTACTGGGTTCCGGCGTGTTTTCGTTGGGGGCCGGTGTTGTGGTGGGCGTCGGTTCCGGCGTGTTTTGAGGATCGGGGCTGGGGGACGGAGAAGGTTCCGGAGGCGGGCTCTCTTCCGGCGGCGTATTCTCCTGTTGTTGGGGCGGCGTAGCATCAAAGGGCAGCCAGCCAAAGCCGCTGAAATAGACTTCGGTCCAGGCATGGGCATTGAGCCCCGTTACCCTGGCGACGCCGGATGCATTGGGCTGGGCCAGGTATCCTTCCACATACCTGGCGGGGATGCCAACCATGCGGCAAAGCACCGTCAAGGCAGAAGCAAAGTATGTGCAGTAGCCCTCCTTGCCCTGGAGAAGGAAGTAAGAGACAAAATCGATATTGCTTGGGGGCGCTTCGGCATCCAGTGTATAGCGATAGTACCGGGATAGATGGTTTTTTATGGCCAGTGCCTTATCGTAAGGCGTTTGATAATTTTCGGTAATGCGCAGGGCAAGATCAAATATCGGCTGCTCCAGGTGGCCGGGCAGAACGTTGTAGCTTTCTGCAATACCAGCGTAATTTGCATCCGGCGTTTCCTGTGCCGCGTCTACCAGCGTGCCAAGCCCCGGATCTCCCCCCTGGAGGAGAGCGGCCTCAACCGTGTAGGTATCATCCAGCTTCAAATCCCTGGTAATGAACAGCTCCGATGCGTTGTTGAAATAAACCACCATGTCGTTTTGTGTGGACAGGTCCTTGATCCGCTGCGGCGTGAACAAGGTTGATGCACTGACGGCCTGCATGGTGATTTTCACGGTTTGCGGGGAAAGAAGCGTTGTCGCTCTGGTCAGATTGGCGTTGGGAAGGTTCGCGTCAAGCAACGTATCCCGCAGCGCACGCCAACTGGGGGAAATATATAGATACCGTCTGCCGCCTGTGGTGTCCCGCCAGACGCGGCCGGTGTACTCATCCTTGATAACACCACGCAGCAGCGTGTTTTTGGATGTTTCCACCGTCATCACCAAATGTTCGGAAGGTGTGGCCGGTCCGCCCAGTTGGGTCGGTCCCTGGGGATAGTACCCTTCCGCCGACAGGGAAAACACGTTTCTGGGCTCGGTGAAGAACAGGTAATCGTAAATGGTGCGGCGCACATCCTCGGCAAACTGTTCCAAAGGCCTGGAGGCTACCCGGCCTGCCGGCAGCAGCAGAAAAGCCAGTGCCACCGCGACGATGGCAATGGGCAATATACGTCGGGCAGGCAGGTCTTCATTGATATTGCGGGAGTACAAAACCACCAGCGCCACAAGCGCGGGCAGGCTGCATACAAGCAGCTCCTGACGGCCGGAAAACCAGACACCCATCATGACCACCAGAATCATGCCCAGCGCCGGATAAAACCCCGCGCCGCGCATGCACAGAAAATATGATACAACGGTGAATACACATGCGATCAGAATAGATGCTTCTGTTGCATACAGGGGCATGGCATCAGGCTGGCCGTAAAGCGTAAGATACAACGCTTTTCCTACCTGAATGGCGGATGAAAGCAAAAGACCACCGCCGGGGGCAAGCAGCATATCCGCCCCCAGCCATAGGATAAGCCCGGCCAGCAGAAACCATCGAAGCCGGCGCGCCAGGGAAAAAAGCGACAATGCAGCCGTAGTAGCACCACAGGTGAGCAGGGCGGCAGGCCATAGAGCCTGAATCGGCAAAACCAGTACCAGCGGCAGCGTCAGCCCCACGGACAGAAGGAAGGACAGGCCGGCCCTGGAAAAGATTTCGCCTGACTTTTCATTTTTTTGCATGTGGCCTGCCTCCTTTCCCATATTTTTATGTGCCATTAAGCGCTTGAATTTTGCTTTGCATCATAGCCTGCCAAAGCTTCTGGGAGGCGTCGGAGGGGCGACCCCCTCCGACTGCTAATCCGAAGCCAGCAACATGTGCGGTGGCTTCGGAAGCTTTGCGTAGCAAGGTTTCCATACGCCCTTCCCTGATCGTGAATCCAGCACCAATCAAGCTAAGCGCAGATTGGTGCGTAAGGCCACAGGGGAAGGGCGCAGACTCGAGAAAGTGGCAAAGCCACTTTCTCGACTAGCTTTCGCTAGGCGTGACGTAACACACTTCAATGGTGTTTTGCTGCAGACGGCTGATGATGGGCAGGATGGCCGTATTTTCCGGCGTGAAGGTGGTAAGGTACAGCCTGACGGACGGCCCCATCCGCCGGATACGAATGATCATATCCGCCACAGTGGAATTGAGCCTGGAGGTGATGATTACTGTAGCCCCGGTGCGGCGCATGCGGCGGGTTTCCAGCAGCAGAACCCGCTCAAACCGTTCCGTCTGGGAAAAATCAAGGCGCGCCAACTCCTCCAGCAGCGTGGGCGCACCCATGCTCTTGTCATATTCCATGGGCCGCTTTCCAAGCAGGGGAAGCCGTACAGGGTGGTCGCCCCGCATTTGCTGAAGCACCACCGAAGCCGCCGTTTCGCACAGCGCATCCTGCAAATACGCTTTGGCCTGTGCCTTGGGCTTTTCCGGCAGGGAAGGCGGTGCGCAATCCAGCAAAACCAAAGCATCGGGCAGCGCGGGTTCCTCAAAGCGGCGCACCATCAACTCCCTTTTTCGCATGCTCAGCTTCCAATGAATCTTTTTCAGCGGGTCGCCAGGCTGATACGTGCGTACGTCGGAGGGTGTGGTGGGATCTTCCCGGGCTCTGGCCAGCGTTTCCATGCCCGTATCACCTGGGCTGAAATGCAAAGGCTCCACCTCAAAAGGGAGCGGAAGCACCATCAAATCAAGGGGCGGCGAATCGGGCAGAAGCTTGCGGGCGAAAAAGCCAAACACATCTTCTACCAGATAGCTTAACACGCCTGGCGAAAACACGCCCACATGGGCGGTAGTAAACCGATAGGCAAGCCGCTGACTTTTGCGTCCGGAGAAGGGAAGCCGTGTTACGATGGGCATTTCTCCCGGCGCGGCGGACAGCGTAATGGTGATGGGAGCAATTGGAAGAATGCCCCTGTGCTTTACCACAACCTCCAGTGTGACATCTTCGCCCCGTTGTACACGGTGGCTGGAAAGGGAGTGGGAAACACTGGCAGACCGGCCCGCCATTGTTACACTGAGCAACGACAACACAGCCATGATGGCAAGCAGCACGGCAAAAAGCAGATAGATTTTGCTGCCTGTGGACAGCGCCGCCAGCAGGCAGGAAAAAAGTACCGCAAGGAGGGTTAATAGGCGGGATTTCATGGCAGCTTCACGGGCACCGGCACATTTTCCATGATGGTCAAAAGCACCCGCTCCGAGGTAATGCCTTTCATCCTGGCCTCGGGATTTAGAATCAATCGGTGGGAGAGCACAGGCAGCGCCATGTGTTGTACATCCTCCGGGAGGATGAAATCACGGCCGTCCAGCAGCGCACAGGCCTGGGCCGCACGGATCAGTGCAATAGCCCCGCGGGGGGAACCACCCAGCTGCAAGGAAGGATGGTTTCGGGTCTGGGCCATGATGTTGGCCACATAACTGCGCACCTCGCGTGAACAGTAGATGGTGCCTACCATTTCCTGCAGCTCCACCACTTCCTGGGCGGTGCACACGGGCTCCAATGTCACAAGCGGCGTAACCTGTCCGCTGTAACGCTCCAATACATCCATCTCTTCTTCAATGGAAGGGTAACCGATGGAGATACGCAGGAAGAACCGGTCCATCTGCGCTTCGGGCAGGGGATAGGTGCCAACGAATTCTACAGGGTTTTGCGTGGCCAGTACGATGAAAGGCCGGGGCAGGGGATGGGTGATGCCATCCACCGTCACCTGGTATTCCTCCATCACTTCCAAAAGGCTGGATTGGGTCTTGGGGGAAGTGCGGTTGATTTCGTCCGCAAGAACCACCTGGCTCATGACAGCGCCGGGCTTGAATTCCATTTCCCCGGTCTGGAAATTGGCCATGGTAAAGCCGGTGATGTCGCTGGGCATGACGTCCGGGGTGAACTGGATGCGCTTGAAGGAACAGTCCAAAGATTTTGCCAGCGCGCTGGCCAGGGTGGTTTTGCCAACGCCGGGCACATCCTCAATGAGTACATGGCCTTTGCACAACAGTGCGATCAGGGCGTATTCGATGGCTTCATCCTTGCCCACGATGACCTTGCGGATATTCTGCTGAAGAGCGCGGATGATGCGCCGCGGCTGCTGCATATGTTTCTCTCCTTTGTTTTCGCACCGTGCAGCACTGCTCTTGCACGGTGTTCCGTCTCTTCAGGCTACGCCTTCATCGACTCCAGGCTCACTCTGTTCGCCCTCCAAAGCGCTCGCCGCCGATGGAAGATGGCTGACAAAAGCCCATTCCACAGTATAGCGGATTCGCCCCTGTTTTACAAGTACTTGAAAAATCAGGGAGCCACAGGTAAAATATCCATGTGAACATATAATGATGTAGTTTGTCCGCAATGCCGGAAAAAATGTAAGGTGTGTAAAGACGTTTTGCCTTTTATTAAGGAGGTGGCGGGTGGACGATTTGCTTGAGATGCTGGCAGCCAAAGAATTTGTATCCGGAGAAGAAATAAGCCGCCGCCTGAATGTGACCCGCGCGGCGGTTTGGAAGCGCATTCAAATGCTTCGGGAGCAGGGCCTCATCATCGAAAGCGCCGGAAAAAAAGGGTATCATCTCGTCTGGCCAGAGGACTGCCTGCTGCCGGCTTATGTAAAAAAGGGCCTTGAAACCAAATGGGCAGGACAGCCGCCGATATTGTACTCCCAGAGCATGACCTCCACCAACATCGTGCTCAAGCAAGCGGCAGAAAACGGCGCGGCCCACGGCACGGTGGCATGCAGCGAGGAACAAACGGCTGGCCGGGGCCGGAGAGGCCGGGGATGGGTTTCGCCCAAAGGGCAGGGACTATGGGTATCGCTGCTCATACGGCCGGCGCTGCTGCCTGGCAGAGCGCAATTGATTACCTTTGCCGCTGCCATTGCCATGGCGGATGCGGTAGAGAAGGAAACGGGACTTGACATCAGGATCAAATGGCCCAATGACCTTGTGCTTCTGGGGAAAAAGGTATGCGGCATACTGCTGGAGCTTTCCGGTGATGTGGAGACCATCTCCTATGTGGTGGTGGGTACCGGGCTGAACGTGAAGAACAAGGCATATCCGCCGGAACTATCAGACAGCGCCACATCGCTTATGGATGTTCTTGGCCATCCTGTGGAAAGGGCACCGATCTTGCGCGCTTATCTTGCGTCCATGGAGCAATGTATGGAAAGCCTTGAAAAGGATGGGCTTGGGGGGATATTGCAGGCGTATGAAAAGAAAAGCTGCACACTCAATCAAAGGGTTCACGTAACGGGCTGCGGAGGGGAATTTCTTGGCTCGGCCGTTTCTCTGGATGAAAACGGGGCGCTGCTGGTAAAACTGGAAGACGGGTCCATCCGCCGCGTGCTGGCGGGGGACGTATCGGTCAGAGGAGTGATGGGTTATGTCTGATATGGAGCTTTTCGAGGGTAGCATTACCGATGTGCATGGGATTCGAGTGGGGCATGCGCAAAACATAAAGGCCCGCACGGGCGTTACAGTTGTACTGTGCAGCCGCGATGGGGCTGTGGGCGGCGTGGACGTGCGCGGGGCCGCCCCCGGTACGCGGGAGACGGATTTGTTAAGGCCCGGCAACCTGGTAGAAAAGGTGAACGCCGTGGTGCTTTCCGGGGGCAGCGCTTTCGGTCTGGACAGCGCCGGCGGCGTGATGCGGTATCTGGAGCAAAACGGTGCAGGCATCGACATGGGCGTTTGCCGCGTGCCCATCGTACCGGCGGCAGTGATCTATGACCTATCGGTAGGCGATCCCAAGGTGCGCCCAGACGCCGCCATGGGCCTGTCCGCCTGCGAGCGTGCCGGCAAGGAAATGGCCCAGGGCCAGGTAGGCGCAGGCACAGGCGCTACGGTGTGCAAGCTGGTGCCAGGGGGCATTCCCCAAAACGGCGGGCTGGGCAGCGCCAGCATCACATTGCCCAATGGCGTTACAGTGGGGGCTGTTGCCGTGGTGAACGCGGTGGGAGACATCTACCATCCCCATACGGGCAAGCTCATTGCCTGCGCTTGCATGGAAGACGGCACAAGGGTGCCTGCCGAAAGCCTGTTGTACGGCCATGTGCCGGCCGCAAAACCAAGGCGCATTCAGGAGGCTGGTCAAAATACGACCATTGCCGTCGTCGCTACCGATGCGGTTTTGAGCAAGGAGCAGGCAAACCGCCTGGCCCAAGTGGCGCATGACGGCTTGGCAAGATCCATCCGCCCCGTGCATACGCAAATGGACGGGGATACGGTGTTTGCATTGGCGACTGGCCGGGTGGAGGCGGATGTGAACTTTTTGCAGTTGTGCGCGCTGGCGTCGGAGGTGATGGCTCGGGCTATCACAAACGGCGTGCTGGCGGGGAACACGCTATGATCGGGCTTGGAATCGATATGTGCCGTATCAGCCGCATGAAGCGAATGCTGGAAAATGAGAAATTTCTTTCCCGCTATTACAGCGAGGAGGAACAGGCCTATGTACAATCCCGGGGGCGCATGGGCCCAGACAGCGCCGCCGCAATCTTTGCCGCCAAGGAGGCGGCTTTAAAGGCGCTGGGCACAGGCTTTTCCGGCATCCGCCCCCAGGATGTGGTTATATTGCATGGTCCTTCCGGGCAACCTTACTATGAGCTTCGGGGTGCGGCCCATGCCCGTATGCAGGCATTGGGCGGCAGGCGCATGCATCTTAGCATGACCCATGAGGAGGATCTGGCCGCCGCCGTAGCCGTTCTGGAATGAGGAGGGAGGAAAAGTAGCATGTACAGGACCATCACCCCGGAGGAAATGAGGCGGGTGGAGCGTGCCATCATGCGGGAGACAGGCCTGCCTGGGCTGTTGCTTATGGAGCACGCTGCGCTTAACGTGGTCGGGGCCGTGAAGCGGCAGATGGAAGGCAAAAGCGGGCAGGTATTGTTTTTGTGTGGTCCCGGAAACAACGGGGGCGATGGGTTGGCTGCTGCCCGGCTATGGCTTGGTGAGGGCGGGCAGGCACAAATCTGGCAGTTGACAAGCAAGATGTCGGGAGATGCGGCTGCCAACAGGCAACTGCTGAAAAAGCTTTGGCCGGATGCGCAAATAGTCCGATTGAGTGAGTCGCCGGACAAGCTTCCGCCCATCGGTCCGGAGACTGCTGTCATCGTGGACGCGCTGTTTGGAACGGGCCTTTCCCAACCGGTACAGGGCGTAGCTTTTTCCCTGGCCAAACGGGTGAATGAAAGCGGCATCCCCGTGGTGTCGGTGGACATCCCATCGGGCCTGAGCGGCCTTAACGGCATGGTGATGGGCGAGGCCATCCGGGCTGCGGAGACTGTGACTTTCCACCGGCCTAAGCTGGGGCTGTATCTGAACAAAGGCCCGGAATACGCGGGGCATGTGACAGTGGCGGACATCGGTTTGCCCAAGGCGCTGGATGACGCACCGGGTATGGACATGCTTATGCCTCAGGACCTTTGTGCACTGCTTCCGCAAAGGCGGCGGGATACACACAAGGGAGATTATGGCCGGGTCCTTGTGGTGGCCGGGTCAACCGGTATGGCAGGGGCGGCGGCCATATGTGCTTTGGCAGCGCTTCGCACAGGAGCCGGACTGGTCACGGTGGCCTGTCCCGAGCCAATTGTGCCCATCGTGCAGCAATTGGCACCATGCGCCACCTGCCTGCCCTTGCCCATGGCGAAAGACGCCTTTGCTAAGGAGGCGGAGGGAATGGTGTATGACGCGGCGCTGCGCGCCGATGCCATCGCCGTGGGGCCGGGGCTGAACGCGCTGCCCGACAGGCTTGTTCTATTACAGGCGCTGAGGCGGGCGGACAAACCCACCGTATGGGATGCGGATGCATTGAACCTTCTTTCCATGAGCCAGGAACTTTTGCCCATGGCGGGAGCGAATATTTTCACTCCCCATCCCGGTGAGGCGGCGCGGCTGATGCAGGTTTCCATCGGCGCTGTGACGGGGGATTTGGTGGAAGGCGTACAGGCCTTGTGGCACAAACTGGGGGGTGTTGTCATCCTGAAAGGTGCGTCCTCGCTGTTGTACGACGGCTCGCACCTGGCCATCAACGCAACGGGCACGCCGGCCCTGGCCAAAGGCGGTAGCGGCGATGCGCTCACCGGCATTCTTGCGGCCCTTTTGGCACAGCAAAAGCAGTTGAATCATTCTCCGCTGGTGCTTGGCCAAATCGGCTGCTGCCTGCACGGCAGCGCTGCTTTAAGGGCGGAGAAGGAAACGGGGCAGCGGGGACTGCTTGCTACGGATTTATTATGGTATTTGGGGAAGGAGAGCTGATACCAGACTGCTCCTATGTGAAGGGCAAAGCATCATACTGGGCGGGCGATTGATAATCGCCCCTACGGCGTATAGCGTTGCAGTCTGCTTATCCGCCGTAAAGCGTTCGCTCCTGTAAACCCTTTGGGGAGCAACGAGGGTGAGTGAGCCGAGCGCCGCCAGTGGCGGATGAAGCGAGGCGAAGGAATCAAGCGAAACAAGCGATTCGAGCGGCAGCGAAGTAGCGCGCCGATTGAGCTTGCGGAACCGAGGTCCCTCGTTTGAAATCGTATCGCCCGGCTTTGCCGGGCGTGCGGGGCGCTTGCGGAGCAAGCTTACCTTACACTTTTCGCCGGCCGTACGCTGCAGGTGAGGGGATGCAATCCCCAAACCGGAAGCGTACAGGCGAAAAGTGCATAAATCGCTGAAAGACGGTAGCACCGTCTTTCAGCGAAACGTTGATTCCTCTTTTCGTTCGTCCGCATAGGATGAAGGGAGCAGCGCCGGAAGCCCCCTGCCAATCCGGACGATGAGCACAAACGGCGCCGCATTGCGATTTACGGTGCATCCATGCACAGCAATCGAAGGGAAAACCTTGACAGGGGGCATGGAGTGTGACAATATGAAAAGAGG
>JAEZLW010000012.1 GCA_023415145.1 Bacillota bacterium
TCCCTTCGGTAATAAACATGAAGGACATGATCAAATACACCTGGCCGTCGGTAAAGCCCGCAATTTCGGGCACATTGCGGTACAGAACAAAGGCCACGCCCATCATCAGCGCCCGCATCAAAAAGCCTGCCGCCGCCATCATCCAGAAATTGAAGCGGTATTCCATGGCGGTTTTCAAGTATTGCGATTTGATCATCCAATAAACTCTCAGCATCTTCAGCCCCCCGCAAAGGAAACGGTCCGGCGGACCTTTTCATACAGCGATTGATGGACAAGGAAAAATACCGCTGCCCAGGCAAGCTGCAACAGGATGGTCAGCCACACCGGCAGGAAAAGCGGCTGGCCCAGGAACAGGGCCACCGGTGTTTGCACCATCAGGGGAAAGGGCAGGCACCATGCAACAACCTTTAATACACCCGGGAACAGGGCCACCGGGATCAGCGCGCCTGAGAAAAATTCCATGAGTGCCGTGCGCACCCAGGAAAGGCCCAAATGGCTGGTGGTGAAAAAGCACAGAAGGCTTGCGCAGCTGACCATCATCATCCGAAGCAGCAACCCCAGCACAAGGCTCAATATGGCTACAGGCAGCATGTTTGAATCCGGCTGGGTAAAGCTATGGGGAAACAGGAAAAATACCGACGCCACCACGACGCCGTTGATAAGCGCCTGGGGAATGATATGCCCTGTCATATCCGCCAGAGACTGGCTCAAAAAGGATACTGGCTTTAAGCACCGTGATACCACCTTGCCTGAGCGGATCTCCCGGGATAGCATGTTCTCGGTGGACCAGGTCAACAGGTTGTTGATGAAAAAGGAAATGAGGATGTAGGCATACATGTCCTTGGATGAAAAGCCGCCAATCTCCCCGCCACTTCCTGCTGAATACAGGCTTCGAAAGAGCATGAATTGCCCGAACAGCAAGATCAGCGGCGTGATCATGGAAAAGAAGAACGCAGCCCTGTAAAAAAGCGCGCTTTGCATGGTAAGGGACACAAGCTTTGCAAATGGTTTCATTGCTTTGCCCCCGCCGCAAATATCTGCGACACCACCTGGTCAATGCCCGGCTCGTTTACCGTAATGTCCTTGATGTCGTAGCACCGTGACACCAAATCCAGCATCTCCCTGGGGTTGTAATCCGCCATGTCAAAGGTGATGCGAGTGGATAGCCCATCCAAAGCCACCTTTGCCTTGGGGATGAGAGGGACGATTTCTTCCAATGCCGGACCTTCTACCGTGATCATACGTCCGGAAGCGTACCTGTGCCTGAGCTCTGCCAGCGCGCCCCGGTAGTATACCCTGCCTTTGGACAATACCAGGGCATTGTCGCAAATCTGCTCAATATCGCTTAGGTCATGGCTGGTCAATAGCACCGAAACGCCGTTTTCCTGATTCATTTTCCGTATAAACTTTCGAATGGTAAACTTCACATTGATATCCAGGCCAATGGTGGGCTCGTCCAGGTATAGAAGCTGCGGCCCGTGCAAAAAGATCAGGCCGATGTCCGCCTTCATGCGCTGCCCAAGGGACAGCCGCCGGGCGGGAGAATGCAGTATCGGCTCCAGATCAAGAAGCTCCGTTACCATGCGCATGTTCCTGTCGAACAGGGCGGGTTCCAGCTTGTACAAAACCCGGATGGCGTTGTAGCTTTCTATGACAGGGATGTCCCACCACAAATTCGTTTTCTGGCCGAAGATGACGCCGATTTTTTTCAAGTACTGGGCATGATGCTCCATGGGCTGCTGGCCGTACACGGTCACACTGCCTTGGGTTGGGGTCAGGATGCCCACCAGCATTTTGATCAGGGTGGATTTTCCGGCCCCATTTTCGCCGATACAAGCCAAGGATTCCCCTTCCTCCATGGAAAAGGACACCTTGTCCACCGCTACCTTTTCTGTCCACTCCGTTTTGACAAGACCTTTTAAAGCGCCCTTCAGCCCCGGCTGCTTTACATTCTGACGGTAGATTTTCGTAAGCCCGTTTGTCTCAATCAGCGGCATTTTAACATGCCCTTTCCTTTTTCTGACGTATTATTAGAGAGAATTGGTAATATTGTACTGCAGCGCAACGATAAAGTCGACCTCATATTATGACTGTACCGATGAACGCCGGCGTATGGAATGCCATTGTGCTCCACATATAAAGATAGCCGGCGTATCCATTTTGTACGCCGGCTTGGCTGTTATGTTCAACAAGACGGTTTCATCAACGAAACAGCGTTACTTCCGGATCTCCGTCTTCGCCCACTTCATCAAGGATTACCGCGCCTTGGGGAAGTTGATTTTGTTCTTCAATCTGACTTTGCTCTGCTGTTTGGCTTTGTTCCCCTGTCTGAATCTGCCCAACAGTCTGACTTTGCTCGGCAGCCTGGTTTTTGTCCCCGCCGCCCGCCTCAAAATCACTCAAGGCCTGCTGCCACTCGGCGGTGAACTCCTCCAACGTCAGCCCGCTATTCGTCATATACCTTGCAGCCTCAACGCCTATATAACGCAAATGCCATGGCTCGTAGATGATATTGGTGATATCTTCCTTGCCTGCCGGATAACGGATGATAAAGCCGTATTCCGCACAGTGGGAAGCCATCCACTGTGCTTCTAACGTTTTCCCGAATTCAGAATTAAACCTTTTCCCGATCCAGGCTTTGCTGATCACATCGATGCCAAGGCCCGTCTGATGGTCGCTGGCGCCTGGGTAGGCCACTACGCCGTCATCCTTGCCGTTGTTCTGCTCCAGCCGGTTTCTGTACATGGTGTTCTGTGTACGATAACTGCGGTAGCCGCTATGGGCGTACAGTGTCACCCCATCGGCGGATGCTGCAGCAAACATGGCATCCAGCGCGTCAGATACCATCTGGCACATTTGAATGGCGGAGCTGGATGTTTTTTTCACTTTGATCTTTACAAGATCCTCAGGCACATAGTCGGAAGGAAGCAGGTTCTCCCGGTTTACCAGGCGGATGTATTCCTGTTGAAGCTCCGTAAGGGATACAGGATATGTCCATGATACGGGATTTTCCTGTTCAAGCTCCTGGGCGGAGGCACAGCCGCCCACAAACATCATGACCAGACACAGTGCAGTCAGCAGCCATTTCTTCCCCACCAGTTTGCACGCTCCTTTTCACTATGGTTCCAGTATATCCAAAATGGACTTTACCTGCAAGGACTGCACATAGGTTTCCATGGGAATATGCTGCTCATGCATGGCCGTGGCATGTGTGACACCCACATACCGTACATGCCAGGGTTCATATTCATAGCCGGTGATCTCTTCCCAGCCTTGCTGATAACGCACAATGAAGCCAAAGCGGTGGGCGTTTTCCCGTACCCATTTTCCGGCCTTTGTTTTCCCGAAGGAACCATTCAGGCCGCTGGACACCCCTTTGGCGCCTATATCCATGGCCATACCCAGCTGGTGTTCGCTGGCGCCGGGCGGGGCTACGTACTCCTGCGCTTTTTTCACACTGCCGGTGGATTTGATTTTATTGGAATACAGTATGCTTTGCTTGGAATAGCTGCGGTAGCCGGATACGGTGAGCAGGGTGAGCTTAGCCTCTAATTTGGCAGCGGCAAACATTTCCTCCAGAGCCCTGGCCGCATCTTCACGCAGCAAGCGGCTGGCTCCGGACACATCCACCACCACAGTACCCGGGACATACTCCCTAACAATCACGTTTTGCCGGTTCACTAAAAAAATTGGCCCTTCCACATCCAAGTGAGGCATTCCTTTATCCATGGCGCCTTCCATCAGGGATGCGGCGAGGGCGAATGTTGCCACAAGCTGCCGGATGAGCAAACCATCCACCTCTTTAGTTGGAGTCTTCATTTATATTCGACGAATGAAACATGAAAACCCTTCCCTATTTTTTGACAAAAATTTGACATCCGTATTTGGAGATGAGGCGGTTTTTCTCGCTTTCTTCCAACAGGGCTATGATTTTTGTGCCTTCGTCCAGATGTTCCTGGACAATGATCTGCCCTGCGGAGCGAACCTCGTTGATCACCCCGTACTGGGAAAAGGGCACAAGCAGTTCCACCTGCTGCCGCCGTGCATGAAGCAAGGCAGCGATACGCGATAACAGTTCATCCAGGCCGGTGCCCTCCGTGGCGGATACTTGCACCGCGCCGGGCAGAAAGGGAACATCCTCCGACGCATCGCATTTGTTCAGCACGTCGATTCGGGGCTGCCCTGATGCGCCCAGCAGATCCAGCACCTCCAGTACTACCTGATGCTGTTTCAAGCAATCAGGGGAAGCGGCGTCGGAAACGATGAGCAGCACATCGGCCAGGGTGGCCTCTTCCAGTGTGGAATGAAAGGCCTCTACCAGATCATGGGGCAGCTTGCGGATGAAGCCCACCGTGTCCACCAGCAAAAACTCACTGCCGCTTTGCAGCTTCACATTCCTGGATACGGCATCCAGGGTGGCAAACAACTGATCCTTTACATAAACGTCAGCACCGCTTATTTTGTTGAGCAGCGTGGACTTGCCTGCGTTGGTATAGCCCACCAGCGCCACCACGGGCACCTGGGTCCGCTCCCTCATGCGGCGGCGGATTCCCCGCTGCTTTTCCATTTCATTCAGTTCCCGCTTGACATCGGTGATCCGCTCCCTGATGCGGCGACGGCTGATTTCCAGCTTGCTTTCGCCCGGGCCCCTGGTGCCGATGCCGCCGGCAAGCCGGGACAGCACCAGGCCCTGGCCGATCAGCCTTGTGGAGCGGTAGTTTAATTGCGCCAGTTCCACCTGCAGCTTGCCTTCCCTGGAGGATGCCCGCTGGGCAAAGATATCCAGAATCAGCATGGTGCGGTCAATGACCTTTACCCGCAAAAGCTCCTCCAGGTTGCGCACCTGGATGCCGGTCAGTTCCTCGTCAAAGATGGCCACATCAATGTGCTGTGCCTGGCAATCCAGCGAAAGCTCCTCCGCCTTCCCCCTGCCGATGCACGTGGCTCCGTCTGGCCTTGTGCGTTTTTGCAGCGCGGTCATCACCACCAGCGCCCCCGCCGTTTCCGCCAGCCGTTTCAACTCCTCCAGGGATTCTTCGCTTTCCGTGCCGATGAGGATCGCCCGCTCCGGACCGCCAAGGGATTGCTGGTCCTGCCCCTTCGTCACCAGTTCGTCGGAAACGAGAATTTCATCCATCCAGGCTTCCTGAGGGACTTTGCTTACGGGCATGGGGCCAAACAGCCGCAAGGAGGGCTGGTCACCCTCCGTTTCTCCCAAAAAGCCAACACCGATCTCAGATGTGCGGCCAGGCACAAGGCCTATGGCGGCCATGGCGTCAAAGCGCATGGTGCGAAGGGCGCTGATATCCACATCCGATAATTCAGCGCTGCCGCCTGGATGGGTATGTATGCACCGCACCATGGAAAGACGCCTCACATTGCGGCGCAGGCGGAATTCAGACAGCGGCACGCTGTCCAGGCCGCCCACGATCACATCCACCACTTCGCCGTCCCTGGTGATGTACACGGCGATTTCCCGGTTGATGCGCAGCGACATTTCCTTTAGGATGTCCACCATTTCCAGAGGCACAAAGGTATCGCGGCTGATTTCCCAGCCATACAGCTTCTGAAGCTCGCATAGCAGTGTCCTTCTCAGGCCATCAATGTTTCCATGGATTTCTGGCATAATTCCTCCTGAATGCATCGAGAAAATGAGATGTCATTTTCTCGAGTTTGCACTTTTCTCCTGTAAACATTGCACCGTCCTGCGTTTCACTTGCCGGTTTATGTTTACGGTCGGCGAAAAGTGTAAGGAATGTTTGCTTCGCAAACAACCCGCGCGGTCCGGAAGTTCAATCGTCGCCCTGCTTCGCTAGCGCTAGCATGGCTCGTTTCGCATCCCGCCTCCACCTACTGGCGGAGGCAGGGTTACGGCGCCAGCAAAGCCGGGCGACACGATTTCAAACGAGGGGGCATTGCCCCCTCGTTACTCCCCCATGGAAGTTTTAACATCAAAACCATATATATGCAAGCAAAAGAGGAAGAATCGCCTGCTCAGGCTTTTTACTTTGCTTCCTGCTTTTTTTGGTAATCTTCGATAGCGGCATGTATGGCTTCCTCTGCCAAAAGCGAACAGTGAATCTTGACGGGGGGAAGCCCGTCCAGCGC
Source organism: Bacillota bacterium (assembly GCA_023415145.1). Taxonomy (GTDB): domain Bacteria; phylum Bacillota; class Clostridia; order Christensenellales; family Aristaeellaceae; genus JAEWAH01. Next base: position 6,109 of record JAEZLW010000012.1, read on the forward strand.
TTCCATCACCGCCTTGTTGGTAAGCGCAAGTGCTTCCTCGATGGTTTTGCCTTTCACCATCTCGGTGGCCATGCTGCTGGTGGCGATGGCCGCACCGCAGCCGAATGTTTTAAACTTCACATCGGTGATGACGCCGTCTTCCACCAGGATGTCCATCTTCATGATGTCACCGCATTTGGCGTTGCCCACCGTGCCGCTGCCGCTGGGGTTTTGAAGTTCGCCCACGTTTCTCGGATGTTCAAAATGGTCCCAAACTTTTTCGCTGTATTGCATATAATTCTCTCCTTATCTCGAAGCAGCCGCAAACAGCGGCGACATGGCCCGTAAATTTTCCACGATGCCGGGGAGTACTTTTATAACCTCGTCCACTTCAGCGATGGTGTTGTCCTGGCTCAAGGACAGCCGCAAGCTTCCGTGGGCGATCTCATGGGGCAGGCCGATGGCCAACAGCACATGGGACGGGTCCAGAGAACCGCTGGTGCAGGCAGACCCGCTGGAGGCGGCGATGCCATTTAGGTCCAGGCGCAAAAGCAGCGATTCACCCTCGATATACTGCACGGAAACGTTCACGTTTCCCGGAAGACGGTTTGTTCTGGGGCCGTTCAAACGGACATTGGGAATGGCGCTTAATATACCATCGATAAGCCTGTCCCGCAAAGAAGCAAGCTTTTGTGATTTCGCTTCAAGGTTTGCAACCGCCAGGGTGATGGCCTTGCCAAGCCCCACGATGCCGGCCAGGTTTTCCGTACCCGCCCGAAGACCGCGCTCCTGTGCGCCGCCCTGCAACAGCGTATCCAGCCTTGTGCCCTTGCGCACATACAGCGCGCCTACGCCCTTGGGGCCGTGGAACTTGTGGCCGGACAGGGACAGCATATCCACCTGCCAGTCATTGACGTTTACGGGGACGGCACCTATCGCCTGCACCGCATCGGTATGGAAAGGAATGTTATGGGCCTTGGCGATTTTGCCAATTTCCGCGATGGGCTCTACGGTGCCGATTTCATTGTTGGCAGCCATGATGGTGATAAGGATGGTCTTGTCGGTGATGGCCTTTTCCACATCGGCGGGGGATACGAAGCCCTCGCTGTTAACCGGAAGGTAGGTGATATCAAAGCCCTGCTTTTGCAGCCATTCACAGGTGTGTAAAACGGCGTGGTGCTCGATGGAAGTTGTGATGATGTGGTTTCCTTTTGATTTACGGGCAAAGGCTGTGCCCTTGATGGCCCAGTTGTCGCTTTCCGATCCTCCGGCCGTGAAATATATTTCCTCCTGCTTGGCCCCGATGGCGAAAGCCACCTGCCTGCGCGCCTCGGCAATGGCCTTTGCCGCATCACGACCCGTTTGGTGGATGCTGCTGGCATTGCCGTACACCTTGGTAAAGTAGGGCAGCATAAAATTGAGTACTTCCTGGCTGACGGGCGTGGTGGCGGCATTGTCCATGTAAATGCGGTTCATAGCACGACTTCCTTCCAAGGTATTTCTCAGGATTCCTTGCTGAGCATGTCTTTTAAGGTAATGCTTTGCAGCAGCCCGTTGATTTGATCGGTAAGACGGCTCCAGACCATGCGGGTGGGGCATCCGCAGCTTTTTTGGCAGGCATCGCTGTCATGCAGGCATTCCGACAGGGATACGGGGCCTTCCGTGGCGTCGATGATGTCTCCAACCGTGATTTCGGCCGGGTCCCGAGCCAATTGATACCCGCCCTGCACGCCCCGGACGGTGGTGACCAGCCCGGCTCTTCGCAGGCTGCCCAGCAGCTGCTCCAGGTATTGCTCCGGCACGCCGGTTTCCGCGATGGATTTTAGCGGCTGGGGCCCATTGCCCGCCTGGGTTGCCAGATAAAACATGGCGTACAAGCCATATTTCCCACGGGTGGACAGCTTCATGCCCCGGCCTCCTTTTAAAAGGATTTTGTATCAGGCGAAACCCTACAAATTTTATCGGGTTTTCGGTGGTATATTATCACGGTGGAGAAGGGTTGTCAAGGGCCGGGATCACATTTTTGTGTTTGTTTTATGTGCAGCTCGAAAAGCATGTTATTACCTTTGACAAGGGGATTCCAAAGGGGTTTTTTCCGGCTGCTCAATCGTCGCACTGCTCACCGCCGTTCGCATTGCTTGTTTCGCTCGCTTCCTCTGCTTCGCTTTATCCCTCCACCTGGCTCAATCGGCGCATTACTCGCTACCGCTCGCATTGCCTGTTTCGCCAGCCTCCTCCGCCTCGCCTATTGCCCCCACTGGGGGCGGCTTCTGCTACGGAGCCGCAGGCGGTGCTCAGCTTCGGAACCCGTTTCGCCGGTTTCCTCCATCCTGCCCATTTCCGCCACTGGTGGGGGCAGGGTTATGGAATCTTTGGCGGGGTCCAGGGGCGGCGCTCCTGGTAGCGGGGGTAAGGGCGGTAAGCGTTTTGCCGCAAATGCGGTATGGAATGTTTAAGGGCAGGGTGATTTTGTCCTTTCCATGTCCCGCGTGAACGGATTGCAGGATGGGTTTGTCCTTTGGCAGGAGTTCTGAAAATATTTCCTGCAGGGTGAGGGTGGGCTTATTGGGTTCAGCTTCGCAGTCGGTGAAGTCGCCCAGGATAAAGCCGGCGCACTTGTCGAAAAGGCCCGTGTTGCGGAACTGGGTGAGCATCGCGTCAATACGGTAGGGCTTTTCGCCCACATCCTCCAGCAGCAAAAGCTTTCCGTCGAAGTCCGGCAGGTATTCCGTACCGATAAGGTTGTTCAGTACCGTCAGGTTCCCGCCTAATAGGATGCCCTCCGCCTCGCCTTCCCGGAAGATTTCAAAGGCCGTGCCGTCGGGGTTTTCCATTTTGCCAAGCGGGCATGCTTCACTCATGGCCCGAAGCCATCCCGACCTGCTTTTCTCCTCCCGCAGTCCGACCATTGTATGGGCGCCCGCCATGGGTCCGTGAAAGGTCACCAGATCGCATTTGACTTGAAAGGCGCAATGCAGCGCGGTGATGTCGCTGAATCCCACAAAGGGTTTGGGGTTTTTTCGGATGGCTTCGTAATCCAGCATCGGCAAAAGCCGAGCCGCGCCATAGCCGCCCCGCAGGCAGACGATAGCGTCAATATCGGGGTCTTGAAACATACAGTTCACATCATTTGCCCGAACGGCATCACTCCCGGAAAGATAGCCCCTCTGCTCATTTACACTTTGCCCCACGATGACGGAAAAGCCCATATCATGAAGCAATTGAATGGCTTTCTGTCTGTTTTCCTCTTCATAGATGGGGCTGGAGGGTGCAATCAGCCCAATGCGCGCTCCGGGCTGCAGGGAGGGTGGCAGAATCCTTTCGGGCATGGCAATCTTCTCCCTTCTTTGCATGGCTTTCCCTGCCAGCGCTCATACTAGGACCGGAGTTCTGTCAAGGAGGGTGCCATGCTGACCGTATTTATACGCTCGGTGATTTTGTTTTTGCTGGCGGTGGTCTTTGTCCGGATCATGGGCAAGCGGCAGGTGGGTCAATTGCAGCCGTATGAGCTGGTGGTTACCATTCTGATCGCTGACTTGACCGCTACGCCCATGGAGGATGTGGGAATACCGCTTTTATATGGCATCGTGCCCATGATGGGGCTGGTGGTGCTTCATGGTTTTTTTACGCTGCTCTCCATGAAAAGTCAAACATTACGCGAAGTTTTCAGCGGCAAGCCGACTGTGCTCATCAAAAATGGCGTGATTCAGACCAAGGAGCTGGAAAAGCTGTGCATGAACCTCAACGACTTGCTGGAGGAACTGCGCACCGGCGGCGTGCTGAACCCGTCAGATGTGGGCACAGCCATTGTGGAAACCAGCGGCAAGGTCACTGTTTTTCCCAAGTCAAAAAAGCGTCCCGTCACACCGGAGGATTTATCTGTAGCCACAGGTTACGAAGGCCTTCCCATGACGTTGATATTGGATGGCGTCATTGAGAAGAAGAACCTTAAGGCAGGAAATATACAGGAAGAATGGCTTATGAACACGCTGATGGACCACGGATTTGCTTCCAGCAAGGAAGTGCTTTTGTGCAGCCTGGATACCAGCGGCAAAATGTTTCTTCAGGGCAGGCTCTCGGAACAAACGCTGTTGGTGGACGCCATGCCCCCTGGCGGGATAGGATGGTGATGTATGAAAGGCACGGTATGGACGGTCATCATACTAACGGCAGTCATTGTGGCAGTGGGCATCGCTTCCACCTCCATTAGCGCAAATATCTCCCATGATTTTTCACAGGACTTGTCGGTGGTGGAAGAAAGCATCCGCAAAGAAAACTGGGAGGAAGCCATGTGCGCCGTGGACGACATGATAATAGAGTGGGAGGAAACGTGCCAGTGGCTGCAGATATGGGTCAACCATACTGATACGGATGATGTAAATATGGCCATAGAGCGGCTTGCTGCCGCCATTGAACTGAATGACAAATATGCAAGCCTGATCATCAGCGCGGAGCTCGGCGAATCGCTGCGTCACATCTACCACCGGGATGCGCTTACGATTGCCAATATCCTGTAAATGTTATTTCTTCTTGAGCGTGATTACGTGCAATTGGGCTGGAGCGAACAGCCGTATCGGCACCCAGGAAGTGCCCACACCGTTGGAGACGAGGATATCCGCCCGGTTCTCCTGTATCCAGCCGGAGAGGTACCTGTCTGATGCGCGGGTAAAGGTGCGGAACACGGGCTTGCCCAAAAACGTCACCTGTCCGCCATGGGTGTGCCCGCACAGCGCCAGGTCAAACCAGTTGGTGGTGCCTTCACTGTTTTTGGTTAAGAAGGCTTCCGGCAGGTTATCCGGGGAGTGGGTGAGGAAGATCACAAAATCATCCTCCCGCATGGAATAGGCGACCTGGCCTATCTGAGGGTAACCGTTGTTGTAGTCATCAACACCGCAAAGATACAGTACAGAACCGCCTACCCGTACATCCTTTGTTGCATTCACCAGCGGCAGTACGCCGGCATTCAGCATCGCGCTTTGCAGCGTATTCAGGTTGTTCTCCGGAATCGTGCGGTCATGGTTGCCGACCACGCCCGCTACCAGCCGCCGTGCCTGAATTTTTGGCAGGCTGCGGAAAAAGGCGACCGCCCCGTCAGAATCCTCGGCGTAATCGCCGCCCAACAGCACCAAGTCCGCGTTCAGGGCATTGATCTTGGCAATCAGGGCATTCACCCGGCCTTGCGTGAAAAAAGGACCTTGATGAATATCCGATGCATACACGATGGTCAGCCCGTCCAGCGCTGTGGGCAGGCCGTTTACTTCCAGCGTTTTTGATTCCATATACAGCATTCTTGCCTGGTAGAAGGGATAGATCAGTATAAAGGCCAGGATGGAAAATGCGATCAGCCGGCCCAGGCAGCCGCTTTTGCGGTGTTTGCCGCGTGCCAAGTGTTCATGCCCCCTTTCATTTGAGCAAAAGCAATATGGCAGGTATGGTGAGCACCGACAGCGCCGTGCTTACCGCTACACTGCGGGAGCCCAGGCGGCCGTCACCATTGTAATACTCCGCCTGCATGGCAGTGGCGGTGGCACCGGGCATGGCGGAGCATACGAACACCGCTTCCCTTACGCCCTGGGGAACGTGCAATACCACAAGGATGCCCCATATCGCCAGCGGGAAGATGACCAGCCGCATCAGACAGGAAAAGAGCAGCATGCCATCCTTGAGGTCTGATGTCTTCAGGTCATTCAGCCTTCCTCCGATGATGACCATTGCCAGGGGTGTGGTGGTATCGCCCAGCATATTCATGGCGCTCAGCGGTACATCATGCAGGCGGATGGAAAACGCAAAGAACAGTATCCCCAGCATGACGGCGATGAGCGTGGGGTTCAGCAGCGCTTTTTTCAGCGATACCCCAGATTTGCCCGCATACAGATACACGCCGACGGTCCATGTCATTAGATTGAAGGCGGCCACATACATCACGGCATAGATCATCTTTTCCTCGCCCAGGGATGCCAATATCAGCGGATACCCCATATACCCGCAGTTGGAGAACATGGCCATGTGGGTGAACACCATCCTGCGCGCATGGGGTTCCTTCCTTGTATACAGCATCGCGATGGCGCCGCATAGAAACATACTGGCCACGGCGATCAGGAACGTCATGAAAAGCTCGCCCATCTGATCAGGCACCGTATCTCGCTGCAGTTTGGCAAATGTAAGGCATGGCAAGGTGAAGAACAAGACCAGCTTGTTTATTCCGGCAAAAGCGCCTCTGTCAAGAATACGCCCCCGGGCGGCAAAATACCCCAGCAGCATCAATAAAAATAAAACGGCCACCTGAGTGATAACCATAAGTGCACCTCTTAACCGAACGTGTTGACACGTTCATGCCCCCCATTGTACACTATTTTCATCCTGTGCGTCCACATGGAAAGGAGCCGCTTATGAGTTCTGAATTCATGACCCTTGACCCCTGCCCGCTGCTTTCGCCCGTGCCTGTCGTCATGGTGAGCTGTGCCGGACAGGAAGGGAATCCAAACCTGATTACCCTGGCCTGGGCCGGTACGGTATGCTCCGATCCACCCATGCTGTCCATCAGCGTGCGCAAAAGCCGTCACTCCTATGGCCTCATCGAATCTACGGGAGAGTTTGTGGTCAACCTTGTGGACCGTAACCTTGCCAAGGCGACGGATTTTTGCGGCGTGAAAAGCGGGCGGGACATGGATAAGTTCGCTGCCTGTGGCCTGCATGCCATCCCGGCCCCGCCGCTTCACTTTGCTCCCGCCTTGCAGGAAGCACCGGCTTACCTGTGCTGCCGCGTGGAAAAGATTTTGCCCTTGGGCAGCCATGATCTTTTCATTGCCCGCATTGTAAGCGTGGCGGTGAACAGTTCTTTCAAGGATGAGAAAGGCTCCCTGCGCCTGGACACGGCAGGGCTGGTGGCCTACAACCATGGCGTATATCAGGCGCTTGGCGACGTGCTGGGCTTTTTCGGCTATTCTGTGGCTGGGGAACAGGTGTTGAAGAACCGCATGGCGGTGTATAAAGCGAAACCGAAAAAGCGCTGAAACCTTTTTTGTGGTATACTGTCAGGCAGGATAATGGAAGGGAGGGCTTGTATGTGATGCCGCTCATTTGCCCCGGCTGTGGCGGCCGGATGGACATCGAAACCGAGAGGGAGCTTGTTCCTTTTTCCTGCCCCTATTGTGCTTTGCCGCTTGCACCGCAAAAAAACGGCCAGGCGGTGGTGCTGAAGGCATCGCCGGTACCGCAAAGCAGGCAGGATCCACCCGCAGCAGAGGATGTCTCTGGACTTTTGCGCCGTGCGCAGGAGGAAAGCGATCCTGTGAAGCGGTTTTCGCTTCTTCAAAAAGCGGAGCAGGCTGCCCCAAATGATCTGCAGATTCAAAAGGCACTGCTTTTGCATGGCCGGCTGCATGAGCGGGACAGGCGCAAGCTGGACTTCTCTGTCATCAAGTGCTATCTGTTGCATGCGTTTGAGGAGCCGGAGGATCACCCCTTTGCACAGCGGGAAGATATGATCAGGGAGCTTTTTTCAGAGGAGAGGCTTGTAAAGGCCATGGCAATGGCTCCCGATGGCCAGGCATTTTTGATGGATTACCTGACTTCGCTGTCCGGAGAGTATATCCACCTGTTCCTTCGGGGCAGCAGCCGCTACATGAAACCCATTTTCGGCTTTGCGCCGGCCGGCAAGCCTGCCAAGCTACTATCGTCTCCGGCGGCGGATATGATCCGATGCATGATGAAAGAGCCGGCGTTGTCACAGGAGGAACGGAATATGCTCGCCAGCGCTTTTTACAAGGCGTATGCCAAGGAGTTCCAGGGCGAAACAGCCTATTTGGATGAGGCGCTGGGGGATGAATTGGGACAGGTCAGAAACTGACAGGAGAAACCGATGTCAAGAAAACCGGTCAAACAACACAAAACATTCGCTTTCTTGCGCAAGGTGCTGGACAAAGTGCTTCTTGCTGTTCTGATTGTGGTCTGTATCGGCGCGTTCTATCTGGCTGTGATCTTGGCTGAGATACCTGCCGACCAGCAAGCGCCTGCGATGACCCCCGCTCCTAAGGTGGTGCTCGCAGCCCAGCAGCCCAGGCAGATAGGCTCCATGAGTGATTTCAGTCAATTGGTGGAAAGCTTCCCGGCGCCGGCGCTTGCGCTCCAGGCAAACACCCAGCTTGCGTTTGCGGGAGGGCTGGTGAATGATCTGGCTTATCAAGGCTCCTTTGCGCGGCTGGTGACGCTCACCTACCAAACCATGGATGGTGAAACGCTGACGCTTAGCAGCATTTATCCCAATGATGCCTTTTCCCTTTTGCCGGGGGAGGGTTATGCGCTGAAAGATACGCTCACCGCTTCGCTGGCCGGCATGACTGCCGTGCGTATGGAAAATGCCGATACGGTGCGTTTGCACGTGAAGGGGGAAAGCGCGCTTTATGCCTTTACCGCACCCAGGATGGCGGAGGAGGCGCTGAGCGAAATCACCCGCCAGGCGATTCTGTTAAAGCCTTAAGGCCGAATAGAATTGTTGTACAAAAGGAAAGGAAGGAACCTTCTCCATGGAGACCCAGAAAACAACCATGAAAACCGGAAAACTGATCCGGAGGTTTGCACCTTATTATAAAGGCTATTTGGGAACTGTTGCTTTTGACCTTTTATGTGCGGCACTGACCACGCTGTGCGAGCTCGTTCTGCCCCTGATCGTTCGTGCCATCACCAACCAAGCCATAGACGATCTGGCAGGCCTTACGGTAAACTTCGTACTGAAGTTGGGCGGTCTGTACATATTTCTGCGATTGATTGACGCCGCGGCGGCCTATTACATGGCTTCCGTGGGGCATATCATGGGCAGCCGCATCGAAACCGACATGCGGCGTGATTTGTTTTCCCATTTGCAGCAATTGTCCTTTTCCTATTACAGCAATACAAAGGTGGGCCAAATCATGGCCCGCATCACCGGCGACCTGTTTGAGGTAACGGAGTTTGCCCACCATTGTCCGGAAGAATTTTTCATCGCCGCCATCAAGATCATCACCTCTTTTATCATCCTGTCCGGAATGAACATCTGGCTGACACTGATGGTGTTTGCGCTGCTGCCCCTGATGCTGCTGTTTGCCCGCATGTTCAACAAGCGGATGCGCAAAGCGTTCATGGATACGCGCCATCAGGTGGGCGAACTGAACGCTCAGGTGGAGGACAGTTTGCTGGGCATCCGCGTGGTAAAGTCCTTCGCCAACGAGCCCATGGAGGAAGAAAAATTCCGGGACGGCAACCAGCAGTTTTTACAGACCAAGCGTGTGGCCTACAAAGCCATGGCCGGTTTCCATACCACAACCCGCGTTTTTGACGGGTTCATGTATATTCTTGTGGTGATCGTAGGCGCGCTGTTCATCATCGGCGGGCAAATCAAGCCCGGTGATTATGTGGCGTATCTGCTGTACGTGACTACCCTGTTGACCTCGATCCGCCGCATTGTGGAGTTCACCGAACAATTCCAGCGAGGCATGACGGGCATTGAACGCTTCTGCCAGATCATGGATGCGCCGCTGGAGATCAAGGATGACAAGGATGCCAAAGAGCTTCAAAGCGTCAAGGGCGACATCGGCTTTGAAGACGTCAGCTTCGGTTATAAAGACGATGGCAAACATGTGCTGGCCAACCTGAACCTGAACGTTAAGGCCGGGGAAAACGTGGCGCTGGTAGGCCCCTCCGGCAGCGGAAAGACGACGCTGTGCAACCTGATCCCAAGGTTCTACGATGTGACATCCGGCCGCATCACCGTGGACGGACAGGATATCCGCGGCCTTACCCAAAAGAGCCTGAGGGAAAACATCGGCATGGTGCAGCAGGAGGTTTATCTTTTCTCCGGCACTGTTTATGAAAACATTGCCTATGGCAAGCCCGGCGCCACAAAGGAAGAAGTGGAAAAGGCCGCCAGGCAGGCCGGCGCTCATGAGTTCATTTTGGAACTGCCAAACGGTTATGATACGAATGTGGGCGAGCGGGGCGTAAAGCTTTCCGGCGGCCAGAAGCAGCGGGTGTCCATCGCAAGGGTGTTTTTAAAGAATCCGCCCATCCTGATCCTGGACGAGGCCACCTCCGCCCTGGATAACGAAAGCGAGCGCATCGTTCAAAAATCCCTGGAAACGCTGGCCAAGGGGCGCACCACTTTCACTATTGCCCACCGGCTGACCACCATCCGCAATGCCACGGTGATCTGGGTGCTTACCGACAAGGGCGTGGAGGAGCAGGGCACCCATGCGGAGCTGATGGAGAAAAAGGGCGTGTATTACAGCCTGTACCACATGTATACGGAGGCGGTTTCATGAGCCTGAATCCGAGAATAGCCAAGGAGTGCGATGTGCCGTCCCTTTGCCGACTCTTTGAAAAAAGCATCCGGGATATGGATGATAAGGGGCTGGACCAATGGCGGTGGGAAGTATATCCCAGCGAGGCGGTGCTCATGGAGGATGTCAAGGCGCAAACCCTGTATCTCATGGAGGAGAACGGGGAAATCCTGGCCGCCTTCACCATCAATGAGGAGCAGCATCCGCTGTATTTGACGCTGCATTGGCATTTCGGTGTTCGGCCGGCCGTTTTGCACCGGCTGGTGGTGAGCCCTACGCACCAGCGTAAAGGCCTGGGGCGGGAAGCCATGGCCCATGTGATTGAAATTGCAAGAGGTCTTGGCCACGACAGCCTGCGCCTGGACACGTACCTGAAAAACACGCGGGCCATGGCTTTGTATGAAGGCATACCCATGCGCAAGGTGGGCAAGGTCAAATTTGACCACCGGACGACGATGTTTCAATGCTACGAAATGCCTTTGCGGGAGGATTGCCCGCTTTTACCGCTGAAGATGAAGCCCCACTACCGCTGTGCGCCGGAACTGCCCTGGGGCGGGAACAAGCTGAAAACGCTTTTTGGCAAGGAACTCCCCAATGACCGCACCGGCGAGAGCCTGGAAATCAGCGTGATTCCCGGCAAGGAAAGCCATACGGAAGGCGGCGAGGGGCTTCATGAAATTTTGGCAGCCTACGGGGAAAAGCTGCAGGGCACAGCGCTAAAGGGGCCGTTTCCCCTCCTTTTGAAGCTGCTGGATGCCAAGGATGTGTTAAGTATTCAGGTACATCCAAACGATGAGTATGCGGCGATACATGAAAACGGCAAGCTGGGCAAAACGGAGGCCTGGGTCATCCTCCAGGCGGACCCTGGTGCGGAACTTGTATACGGCCTGGTGCCGGGTGTGACGAGGGACGAGCTTGAAAAGGCCGCCCAAAACGGTGCGGCGGTGGAAAAGTACCTTCGCCGGGTGAAGGTGAAGGAAGGCGATGTATGCTATATCCCCGCCGGCTGCATCCACGCCATCGGTGCAGGGATTGTGCTGTATGAGATTCAGCAGTCCAGCGACGTCACCTACCGCTTTTACGATTGGGACAGAAAAGACGCAAACGGACAAAAGCGGGAGTTGCACATAAGACATGCGGTGGATGCGGCGGACTTGTCCTTCCGCCTTGATCCCATGCCCCGCACGCAGGGCAAAGGTGCTCAGATGCTTTTGCGAAACGATGTCTTTGAACTATCCAGGCTTCATGTATCCGGTGAGCTGCAAATCGATCCTGATCCAAAGCGCTTTGCCTTTTTGACCGCCATGGATTCGCTGCTTTTAAGCTGGGAAGGCGATGCACTGGAACTGAAAAAAGGCGAATCCGTACTGCTGCCCGCTCTTCGGCCTGCGCTAAATTTGCAGGGTGTGGGAGAGGCATTATTCGCTATGCCAACATTGAAAAGCGTTTGATGTCGATTTTAACAGGAATGTATGAATGATTTGTAATGGTATTCTAACCTTCATATCACCAGGATGAAGGTGAAACAAATCATGGATGAAACAATTTGTTTCATGGTAACAGCGGTTTTATACTCCTTCCGCCACGGCTTCGCCGCGCCACCTCCCTCAAGAGGGAGGCACTCCAAAAGGCTCCCTCTTGAGCCAGATGGGATACGGTCAACCGAAGGGTGACTGAAGGAGTAGATGCTGTTGATTGTATATGGCACTAAAAAAGTGAGCGGTCATTGACCACCCACCTTTTTTTTCATCCCTTTGATTCTTATCCATACTTCCCGCATCTGCTGCCTGTCAAACAACCATCCCATAGCGATCGTGACCAGCGTCGCGTAGCCTGTCAGCAGCACCGCATAGCCAATCCACGTTACAAACCGGGAGGGTGTCAACGGCCAAAGCAGAAAGGGAAGGCAGATCATTGCACCTGTCAGAATCACACGGCCCATGCGTGCAAGCGTCTCCTTACAGGGAAGGCCCGTGATTCCCCTGGGCACAAACCACAACTGTACGCCTACACGCACAAGGTTTGATACTAGAATTCCCGCCGCGATGCCCGGCAGGCCAAAGAAGATGCCAAGGAGCAGCCCCAGCCCGAAACCAAGGCCAATCTGCAGTGTGTTGTGGTGGCGCGTCTCCCGGAATTTACCTGCCGCGGTGACCATCAAATCCAGCGGGGCCTTGATCTGGTCCGTCAGCCCTTCCAAGGTTAAAAGTGCGCCCAGGAGGGGTACCACATAGTTCACATCCGGAATACCTCGTGTATACAGACGCACAAAGGGCACGATCAGCGCTATGGAAACGGAATACAGCACCGTGATCAGCGACAGGAAAAGATATTCATACTCCCGGTAGGCCTTGCGGAATGTATCCATTTCGCCCCGGGCTAAAAGATCGCCGAACGAGGCGTACAGCCCCGTGGACACCATTTTCAGAATGCCCCACAGCCCTACGGTCACCAGATGATAGGTGCTGTAGACGCTGACCAGCAGCGCATCCCTGGTGATGACCGTGGTGAGAATCACGCCCATGCCCTGGTGCAGCGTTACGGTGAGCTGCTGATACAGCGCGTCCCACCGGCGATTAAGCGGCTCCTTGTTAGGCTTCGCCTTGTAGTTGATGTAAGGGTAATGACGGCGGACGTAGGCATACAAAAGGACGGAGCGCAATAGGATCGTCAGCCCCGCCAGCAGCCGCAAGAGCAGGATGTCCGCCTTCAAAAGAGACAGCCCCGCAATGACGGCCGTTTGCAGTATAAGCGATGCCATGGAGGCCAGGGAGACGACATATGTTTTCTGGTCCGCCGTCAAAAGTACCCTGTAGCGGGACAGTGTGAAAAACTCCAGCGTGCCCGATAGCCCCATGATGGCCACCAGCAGCCCCACCGACAGGCGGGACAGGGAAGCTATGGGCACCACCAGCGGATAGGTGGCGGAAAATGCAAGCGTCAACGCAATAAACAAAAAGCCGGACTTTTGATAGAACTGCCGCGCCGCCGAAACGATGGCGCTAACCTTATTGTGATCGTTTTCGCTGAGCGGCTTGTACAGCCCATAAATGGCTGACGCTGCCAGCCCTGCCTCCACCAGCTTGAAATAGCCCATGAATTCCGTGACGGAAGCCACCAGCCCGTTGATCTCAGAACCATAATAAGCCATCATCAGCCGGGGCGTGACAAAGCCCAGCAGCATGGCTGCAATCTGATAGGCTCCTGTGGCCAGGGTGTTGCGCATGGCGGCTCTGGTACGGCTCATAAATAACCTCCTTCGAAAAAATGACAATGTCATTTTTTCGAGTTTGCGCTTTTCGCTTGCAATCCGTGCACCTGTCGTCGCTACGCTTGTCTGGTACACGGATTGCGGCCAGCGAAAAGCGTAAGGAAAGCTTGCTCCGCAAGCGCCCCGCCCGACCGGCCAAGCCGGTCGAGACGATTACAAATGAAGGGGCGCGGCCCCTTCATTGCATCCCCGGGGATTTGTACCTCGGTTTTTAAGTTTACTAAATGTATTATTCAAAAATAAGGGGATTCCAAAGGGATGTATTCCATCTGGCTCAATCGTCGCGCTGGTTCGCTGCCGCTCCCATCGCTCGTTTCGCCAGCCTCCTCCGCCCCTCTCCCATCCGCCACTGGCGGGGTCGGGGCTACGGAGCCTTTGGCAGGGGTCCAGGGGCCCGCGTCCCCTGGCGACAGGTCCAGGTGCTTGGCCACGCGCTCGCTTTCGGGCGGCGGGGTCATGTAGTCAGGGCCAAAGAGCTTTACAAGAACGGTATGATAATCTCTGGGGATCAGCACGGTGAGGTGCTCGAATGGCGCTTCGACAAGGTCTTCAAACAGCTTCGGATCCCAGATCATGGAGAGAAGTCCGAAGGCACCGTTGGACATGTGGGTTTCCCGGCCTTGTCTGGTACGCTTGGAAAGGCGTTCGTACCAGGCGGTTTTTTGCTTAACGGAAAAGGGAAGACCCAGAATGTGGGTAGTCATCAGCGCCAGCTTTTGGGGAAGCGAAAAACGCTTGTAGTTCACGTTTTTCTTCAGCATGCCCTGCAAAAGGCGCAATAGCGTCAGCCGCACCCGGCGGCTTAAGCTTCCTTCCGGCAGGTAGTCCATGATAAACAGGTCCGTAAAGGCATCAGCAACCAGCGGGTCCCTGCTCATGACCCGGGGTGTCCAGGTGTTGGTGCGGGAGAGCAGATATCTTTCGTCACATTCTTTTACATACACCGCCGCAAAGCGGTCATAGGCCTCCCTGGTCATGATCAGATCGATATCGTCATCCCAGGGGATAAAGCCCTGGTGCCGCACTGTGCCCAGAAGCGAGCCGCACATCATGGCATAGGGAATGTGATGGGCTGTACAGACCTTGATGATATCGGTAAGTTGGCCCAGCAGCTCCTTGTGGATCAGGTCAAGGCTCCGAGGCGTTGTGCTCATGGCTTTTGCTCCTTTAGCGCCTGCAGCGTTTTTTGTGCAATGGCGGCGGCGTCCAAACCATACTGCTCCCGCAAATACTGCTGAGAACCCACAATGGTGGAATAGGCATCCCGCATGCCGATGCGCATGACCCGGGCCCGGCTGCCTGCCATATCGCTTACAGTTTCGGCCACCGCGCCGCCCAGCCCGCCCAGAATGGTGTGCTCCTCCACTGTAACCAAAAGGGGAAGCGCTTTGGCCAGACGCCTGACGAGGTCTTCATCCAGTGGCTTTAACGTGGGAAAGCTGTACACGCCTGCCGATACGCCCTGCTTTTCCAAGAGTTCCGCCGCAGCTATCGTTTGGGACAGGATGCCCCCGGCAGATAGAAGAGCAACATCCTGGCCTTCCTGTAAGCATAATCCCTGCCCGATGCGGTAGTTTTCAATGGGCTTTTGATGCAGCGTGGGTTCGCCGCCCCGGCCCAGGCGAAGATAGCAGGTGCCGGGATGGGATGTGAGAACCGGCATCACCGCCCGCACTTCAATGGGGTCACCGGGGGTGAACACCGCCACATCCGGCAGCGCCCGCAATATGGCCATATCCTCTGTGGCGTGGTGGCTCATGCCCAGCGAACCGTACACAAACCCGCCGCCGACGCAAACGATTTTCACATTGGCCCGGTGGTAGGCACAGTCGTTGCGTATCTGTTCCAGGCAGCGAAGTGTTGGGAAATTGCCGATGGAGTAAGTGAAAACAGTCTTTCCCGACAATGCCATGCCGGCTGCCATGCCTGTCATGGCCTGCTCGGAGATGCCCGCGTTGAAAAACTGGTGGGGAAAGATTTCCCAATAGGGCTTCAATACGCCAAAACCCAGATCCCCGGTGATCAGGAATATGTTGGGGTCATTTTTCGCCAGCCCCTGCAGGGCGGCGGTGAACGCATCCCTCATGGCTTTTGCGCCTCCAGTTCACGGACTGCCGCATCATATTCCTCGCCCTGGGGCGTGCGGTAGTGCCAGAGAATGTTGTTTTCCATGAAGGAGATGCCCTTGCCTTTGATGGTATGGGCAATGATGACAGAGGGCGCTCTTGATTCCTCCCGCGCCAAATCAAAGGCTACCCGGAGCGAAGCGTGGTCATGGCCGTCCGCCTCGATCACATGCCAGCCGAAGGCGCGCCACTTGTCAGCGAAAGGCTCCAGCCGGATGGTACGCTCGCAAAAATCCAGGCTTTGCATTTTGTTGTAGTCGATGATGGCGGTGAGGTTGTTAAGGTTCAGGTGATGGGCGATGAGCGCGCTTTCCCAAACGCTGCCCTCGTCGCATTCCCCGTCGCCGCACACAACAAACACGCGCCAATCCTTTTGATCCCTTTGCGCAGTCAAGGCCATTCCTACCCCCACAGGCAGGCCGTGGCCCAGGGAGCCGGTGGAAAACTCCACCCCCGGAATCCCCTTGTGGGAGACATGGCCCGACAGTAGGCTTCCGTTTTGGTAGTGGGTTTGCAAAAGCGCCACATCAAAAAAGCCGCGTTCCGCCAAAGCGGCATACACGGCAGCGCCGGCATGGCCCTTGCTCAGGATTAGCCGGTCACGGTCCTCCCACTTGGGATCATCGATTCTTACCCGAAGCACATCGGCATACAAAACGGCCATGATATCCGCAACGGACAAAATGGCCCCGATGTGGGAGCCATGGGACAGATGCGTCATTTCGAGGCTGTGGCGCTTAATGGCATAAGCCAGCTTTTCGCTGGAAAGTGTGGTCATGCATGCTCCTTTCCGGGAGCGGCTTTGGCACTTTCCTCACGTACCACGCGCCTGGCCTTATGGAACACCCCGGCGATGGTGCGCAGAAACAGCTTCGCATCCAGTATGAAGCTTTGGTTCAAAGCGTACTCCACACGCAGGGCGTTTTTGTTGCCGAGGATGTATTTTTCATAGTTTTCCACGGGATTTTCCGTGCCCACCATCTCATCCTGGTTGATGTACACCAGGGAGCTTTCGTCGCTGATGCCGGGGCGCACCCACAGAATGCATTCCTGGTCGCGGGTATAGCGCATGGTGTAGCGTAAAAGCTCCGGCCGTGGGCCGATGAAGCTCATGTCGCCCGTCAGTATATTGAGCAATTGGGGAATCTCATCCAGCTTCGTTTTGCGCAGGATATGCCCCACCCGCGTCACCCGGGCGTCGTTCAAGGCAGTGGTGCCGCCGGTTTTGTCGGCATCCTTGACCATGGTGCGGAACTTGAAAATAAGAAACGTTTTGTTGTGATAGCCGCCCCTTGGCGCACGGTAAAATATGGGCCCGGGGGAATCCAGCCTTACCGCGATGGCAATGGGAATCATCAGGATAAGGCCGGGAATAAGCAGCACCAGCGCCAGCAGGATATCCAAGAAACGTTTCACAACAATACTATAAAAAGGGTGGGATAACGGCCCCTTCCAAACAGGCAGTTCGGGGATATTTTGGCGCATCACCGGGCCTCCTTACAGGAGAAATGAACAAAAACAAGCGCTGATATGGTAGCACAGGCTACGTATAATGTCAAACAAACACTTATTCTGCTATGATCCGGCGGATATGCGGCATTTGAATGCCTTCATGGTCAAAGCGGTTCTTGATTCGCATGCGAAGCTCCCGCTCAATGCGCCAGTTTTCCTTGACAGGGCACAGCGCGGACAGACGCACAATGATGCAATCCGCCTCAAAGGCAAGCACGCCCAGCACCTGAGGCTTCTCGCTGAAACCCTCAATGGCTTTGCCCGCAGCCACCATCTCGTCTTCCAGGATTGCCATCAGCCTTTCCAGCTTTTCCTCATAGGGCAGGCGTACGTCCACGATGGCCCGTTTGAAGGTGCGGGTCATGTTGGTGACGGTGCGGATGTCACCGTTGGGAATGACGTATAGGTTTCCGCTGAAATGGCGGATGGCGGTGGTGCGCAGCGCGATGGACTCCACCTCGCCGGACAGGCCGTTCACCTCCACGATGTCCCCGACCGTGATGTTGCCTTCCACCCACAGGAAGATGCCGGAAATGACGTCCTTCACCAATGTCTGCGCCCCGAAACCAACGGCAATGCCGCCCACCCCGGCTACCGCAATCATGGAGGTCACGTTGACGCCAAACACGCCCAGGGCAAAGGTGGCGATCAGAAAATACATGATATAGTTGAACACGCTGGTGGTCAGGGAACGGAGCGTTTCCCGCTGGCCGGGGGTGCGGCCATCCTTTAAGCGCATCATCCTTCGGATCAGATGCCGGCCAAGGCGGATGATAAGCGCCCCCAGCAGGATCACCAGCCCGGCCAGCAGCAGCTTGCTCAGCCAAATGGGAAGGTCGCTAATAAACTGCCCGGCGGCCTGGCTTGCGTTCTCCAGGGTGCTATTCACGCTTTCCATCAGGGTTGGGTTGTCAGGTGTGGGAGTCATGATTGTTCCTCATCTATAAAAATAGAGACAGGGGTGCAGGAGACTTGTCCCCTTCCGGGGTTCTCAGGGGCGGAGCCCTTGAGCCAATACATATTCTTTCGCTTTTTGAAGGTCCTCAAACACGGGAACGTTGGCTTCCAGCAGTGTTTGCCATGGCTGGTGACCTCTTGCGATCAGTATGCATTCGCAGCCGATGGCCTCTGCGACTTCCGCGTCGTGAAGCGTATCCCCCAGGAAAACAGCCTGTCTTGGATCGACGCCGTGGTTTGTCAAAAATTCCTTGGCCAAATCCACCTTGCTGGTGGCGTATATGTGCGAAAGTCCCAAGGCTGCCTGAAAGTATCCGCCGATGGGAAAACGGGCGATCTGCTCATGCAGGTACTCCTCCTTGGAGGCGGACAAAATGGCCTGTTGAAAGCCTGCCTGATGAAAGGCCTCCAAAGCCCCCAAGGCATGTTTTTGCAGCGGGCAGTCTTTGCTTCTTTCCATATATCCCTGCATCCAGGCATTGGCTATGGAAGGGAAAATATCGTCTGTTACCCCCAGGTCCCTGTAGTATTCCCGGATGGGAAAGCGGAAAAGCCGGTGGTAATCCGCCAACCCTCCCAGAGGCGTCAAGCCAAACGTGGGAAATATATCGTTGTTTACATCGACTGCAACCTGCACGTCGTCCAGCAGCGTTCCGTTCCAGTCCCAAAGCACGTAGGTCCAAGGCATCAAAAAGTCCTCCCTTTTGCAGATATGATACGGCAAAAGGGAGGGAGTGTCAACTTTTAGGATAAGGCATGGGGCAGTTCAGGATGATTCCAATTTTTATCGCCATGAAGGCCTATAGAAGAAAAATTTCGCTCCTGCGGGTGCGACCAGGGCTTTCCGATCGCCCTGGACCTGCGGGTGCAGCCTTGTTTTGGCTTTCATATGATTTTGGTTATGTAACCTTTCTGGTGATCAATGATTTATGAGGGAGCAACGAGGGGGCCAGTGCCCCCTCGTTTAAGATCGTCTCACCCGGCTTTGCCGGGTGGGCGGGGCGCTTGCGTAGCAAGCTGTCCTTACACGATTTCCTTATGAGATGGCACCGTCCAAGCGTAGTGAAGGATGGTGCCATCTCATAAGGAAATCGTGTAAATCGAACAAGGTCCGTTCAATGCAATGTGTTGAACGGACCTTGTTCGAAGAGGCTGTGCCTCTTAATACGCCTTGGCGAAGTACATGACCTTGTCGGCATCTTTGCCACAGATGGCGCAGGTGTGGCCGATGGGCGTTTGGTCGAAGGGCATGTTGCGGCTGGTGGCGTTCAGCTCGGACTTGATCTTGTCCTCGCAGTCCTGATGGCCGCACCACATGGCCTTGGCAAAACCTACTTGTACGGCGGCGGCCAGGTCTTGCATGGAGTGGACCTCATGGGTGCGTTCATCCCGGAAAGATTTGGCCTGGGCGTAAAGCGTATCCTGGATATCCTGCAAAAGCGCGGGAATCTTTTCGTTAAGACTGTCCATGGGCAGTTCGATTTTTTCAAAGGTATCCCGGCGGCAGGCCAATACCTGCCCTTTTTCCAGGTCGCGGGGCCCGACTTCCAGGCGCAGGGGCACGCCGCGCAGTTCCCAATGGTTGAACTTGTAACCGGGGCTGTAGGTATCCCGGTTGTCCAGTTCCACGCGCAGGCCGGCAGCCTTCAAACCGTCAGCTATCTTTTCGCAGGCCTCGTTGACGCCTCCCTTGTGGGCGGCGATTGGCACGATGACTACCTGGATGGGAGCGATGCGGGGCGGCAAGCGCAGGCCGCGCTCGTCACCGTGTGTCATGATGATGGCACCGATCAGCCGGGTGGAAGTACCCCAGCTTGTTTCATGCACATGGGTCAATTGCCCATCCTTGCTAAGATACTTGATGTCGAAGGCCTCGGCAAAGTTCGTGCCGAAATTGTGGCTGGTACCGGCCTGCAGCGCCTTGCCATCCTGCATCATGGCCTCCATGGAATAGGTGGCCCGGGCGCCGGCGAACTTTTCCTTATCGCTCTTGCGGCCCACGTACACCGGCAGCGCCAATTCCTTTTCTGCCACTTCCTGATATACATCCAGCATTTGAAGCGTTTCTTCCTGGGCTTCCTCCGCCGTGGCATGGATGGTGTGGCCTTCCTGCCACAAAAATTCACTGGTGCGCAGGAAAGGCCTGGTGCTCTTTTCCCAGCGCATGACGGAGCACCACTGGTTGTATTTCATGGGCAGGTCGCGCCAGGACTGCACCCACTTGGAGTACATGGCGCAGAAGATGGTTTCGCTGGTGGGGCGAATGGCCAGCCGCTCAGTGAGGGGCTCGCTGCCACCCTGGGTGACCCAGGCCACTTCCGGGGCAAAGCCTTCCACATGCTCGGCCTCCTTGAGCAAAAGGCTCTCGGGAATGAGCATGGGCATATACACGTTTTGATGACCGGTAGCCTTAAAGCGCGCGTCCATCTCCTGCTGTATGCGCTCCCAGATGGCGTAACCGTAAGGGCGCACGATCATGCAGCCTCTAACAGGCGCGTAATCCACCAATTCCGACTGCAGGATCACATCGGTATACCATTGGGAAAAATCCACATCCCTGGGTGTGATGTGCTGCACAAATTCCTGGTTTTTTTCCTTGGCCATGGGGTTTCCTCCTCATTGCGGCAAGGGTGTAAAAAAGCCCCGCCGCTGCAAAATGTGCAGGGACGAAGCTTGCTTCGCGGTACCACCCGGCTTGGCGCTTTTGCGCCCACCTTGAGGCCTTGTATCGGGGGCAAACCGGCGGGGATTGGCCGCATGCTCCAGGCCGGGAAACCAGGGGTCCGCCTGCGCTCCTTGCACCAGCGAAGCGCTCTCTGAAAAGCGGAAAACCAAGGCGGCTGCCCTTCATCGCGTTGTGGGGATTATTATACTATGGCCTGGGCGCGATTGCAATCCCCACCAAATGGGAAAGTTCGCAGATTTCATTCTTTCTGTGAAGGATTTCCGATAAAGGATTTTTGATGAAGGCATCCTCCCGGGCCGGCATGCGGCAGGGGGCTGGCGGCCGCGAAAGAGGAAGGATGCCGATTTTTATTGCTGATCCTTCTTTTCCAATGTCTCACGGATGCGAACCAGTTCATCCCGGATGCTGTACAATAGGAAAAACCCTTCAATGACAAGGCGTGCAGCCACGGGCGTTATGACCATCATGATCAGGCCTTGAAAGAAATTGACCGAAAACATGGTGTACAGCCCGCCGATGATGGCGTAACAGAATATGAACAGGTAAATGAACCGGATCATGGCCGGAAGCCAGAACTTGGTGAAATGAAGGAAATCATACAGTTGTTTCAGAAAGCCGGTATAAGCATCTTTTTTGGCTTTGGGAAGGAACACCGCGGCCATGATGACAGCGGCGATTATGGAAAGAATGAATACCGCAACCATGCCGCCTCCCACAGTGGGTGCCGGAAAGTTATAACTGAAATCGTACATGCCTAATCCTCCATTCAAATTTTGTTGATGCCCCCGCTTGCCGCCTGAAACCTATTGTAGCACATTTTTTTAGGCAAGTATATGGCCGTCGCCGTTGCATAGCCATGGCCGCAAGCATGAGACAGATACGGGAAAGGACAGAAAAAGTCATTTGCATATATTAATATTTTCTAACATGACAGCCTTCGACAAAAGCTCCCTGCTTTCGCTGTTGCAATGCGGCGAAATACGGTTTATGCTGTACATGGAAAGGAGAGGCTATACAATATGTTGTATACCTGGAACAATTAATACTATTAGGAGGCGAGCGCATGAGAGAAGCGGGAATCAGCAATGAAGAGAAGCTGTTACGGTGGAAACTGGAAAACTGCTACATCCAGGGCAATCTGGAGGAAGCCGTCAGGCTGGGCCGCCGGCTGGACGAGATGCAGTGCCAGTTGTTCAGAGAAGCATCAGAGACTAAAAAAGCCGCCGGCTGAACGAACATAAGTCCATGCCGCATCTCTCCTTTCCATAGGGTGCGGGCGCAGTGCCGGGGGGCGCAAAAAGCCGGGAGCATAGCATACACTCGGATGCGTGGCTATTGCGCAGCCGCAAGTTCATGAAAAGGACGGGAGGGCCCGTTCTTTTTTTACCGTCAAAAAAGGCTCCATTTCGACGGTCATCCTGTGAAAGTGAAGTTTTACTTTCGCAGGGGAGCACTTTTCACCTTCGGGCTACGCCCGTGGTCGGTGAATAGTGTAATGAAAGCTTGCAACGCAAGCGCCTAGCTTCCCATCTGGCTCAATAGTCGCATTGCTGCGCTACCGCTTGCACTGCTCCTTTTCGCCAGCCTCGTCCGCCTTCGCTTCATCTGCCACAGGCAGCGCTCGGCTCCCGAGCCACTGGCGGCGCTTCGGCTACGGAGCCTTCAATGCATCCCCGGAAGTTGCCCAGCCTGGTTGATCGTCAAAATATCTGAAATGGTACGAACTTTGACCGTAGTCATGTTAAGGCGACGTTTGGGTGTTTAGTGGAGGATGATCCTCGTTCTTTTTTTGTATTTGTCATCACTTTTTTGCGAAACCGTATGAATTGGCGGGTTGTGACACACCCTGAAAATTGACAAGGTGTATTTTCCATAGTACAATGGGCCAAATTTGATGGCAATGGGAGGATGGCAGCATGGGCATCATAGCTTCCCGCAATTTGGACAACCAGCGGCGGGAGAAGGACGGCATCGTCTATTTCGACCGGGGCACCATTACTGGCAAGAATGGGCGAAAGTATGACCGGTTCGCCATCCAGACGCATTTTGTTCAGCGGGGCGAAAGCCAGGCTGAACTGGTACGAAAATATGTTCTGCCCCTGTCTGCGCCTGGGGATGTGCTCTCCTTTGGCGCCAAGGTTATGTGCATGTGTGTGGAAAGCGTAAAGACCAAGGAAGAGGTGAAGCCCGGCTTCTGGGCCAACCTGCTGTGGCGCTTCGCGGGCATCAACCATACGGGTGTGGGCATGCATGAGCCCTACAAGCTGCAGTTGGTGATTGACATCTGCGGGCTGCCAAGGGTGCTGCTGGCTGCGTTTTTGAGTGCCATCACAAGGCCCTTTGGCGTCCACGGTGTGTTTTACAAGGTGTGCGGCAAAGGTGTGGGCGGCATTGACGGATTCTATTTTCGTTCCAGCTTTGATGTTTACAAGAACCTTGCGCTGATCAACCCCGCCAACGCGGACGAGCTGTGTGAAAAACTGAGCAAGGAAACAGGTATCCCCGTGGTGCTGATGGATGCCAACGACATCCAGAGGGACCAGTTGGGCAAATCCTCCAACATGCCGCTGACCGACGAGGAGCTGCAGGATGCCATGCGGGACAACCCCTCCGGCCAGGG
>JAEZLW010000026.1 GCA_023415145.1 Bacillota bacterium
CTCCTTCACTGCCAGGTGGGGGCCGGGACGACGGTGGGACCATTTGCATATCTTAGGCCCGACAGCGTCATCGGTGAAAAGTGCCGCATCGGTGACTTTGTGGAGATCAAGAACAGCAGCATCGGCAACGGCACCAAGGTATCGCACCTGACGTATGTGGGCGACGGAGACCTGGGAAAAAATATCAACCTGGGCTGTGGCGTGGTATTCACCAATTATGACGGCAAGCATAAACACCGGACCACAGTAGAAGACGACGCTTTCATCGGCTGTAATGTAAATCTTGTACCACCCGTCAAGGTAGGCAAGGAAGCCTATGTAGCTGCCGGCTCCACCGTCACCGAGGATGTTCCCGAGGGGGCGCTGTATGTGGCACGCGCTAGGGGAGCCGTCAAAGAAGGCTGGGTGCAAAAGCGCAAGGAATCCGGAAAGCTTTAATCAAACGGAAGATAACCGCAATCATCGAGAAAATGGCGCTTGACGCTGTTTTCTCGAAAAGGCGTTTTTGGAGGACAGCTTTTATGTTCTTAATCGTGGGGCTGGGGAACCCGGGGGCCAAGTATGCGCATACCCGCCACAATGTGGGCTTTGACGTTGTGGAGGTCATCAGCCAGAAACTAAACTTGCCCGTTAACCGTTCCAAATGCCAGGCCCAGGTAGGCGAGGGGGCATATGAAGGCCAGCGCATTGCCTTGTGCCGGCCTCAGACATATATGAACCTGAGCGGTCTGAGTGTGCAAGCGCTGATGCACTGGTACAAGGTGACACCGGAAAACCTGCTGGTGATCTATGATGACGTTGACCTGCCTCCCGGAAAGCTCCGGGTAAGGCCATCCGGCAGCCCCGGTACCCACAACGGCATGCGTTCCATCATAGGTGAGATCGGGAGTGAAGCCTTTCCCCGTATCCGGGTGGGCATCGGCGACAGGCCGGAGGGATGGGAGCTTGCGGACTGGGTGACCTCACATTATGCCACAAAGGAAGAACGTCAGGTTGCTTTTGACGCTTACCTGCTGGCAGCCGACGCGGCCTTGTGTGTTGTGAAGGAAGGTATTGAAGCCGCCATGCGCAAGTATAACGGAAAATAATACGAAGGGCAGAAAAAAATATGCGGCAAGCATTGTTCTCTGTGCTCAAGGGATGCGATTCCTTTACGAAGCTGCTGGACGGCGTGAAAAAGGAACAGGTCGTTTCTGTATACGGCCTGTCGGAGGGACAGCGGGCTTATATAGCTTCCGCCCTTCACTTTGCCACTGGCCGGCAGGTGCTGCTGGTTTTGAACAATGAGCTTCATTCCAACCGGACGGCGGAGGATGTATCCCAACTGTTGGATGGGCGCTGCGCCGCGCTGCCAGCCCAGGAGTTGGAGTTTGGGCGAGGTGCATCCAGCCATGAAAGCGCATGGCGGCGGCTGGAAACGCTTCACCGCGTATTACAGGGGGATGTGGACGTGCTTTGCGCCCCCGCCGAAGCGCTCATGAACCGGCACATGGCTCCAAGTACGTTTCACAAGGCCACCATCCGCCTTGAACCCGGCAAAAGCATTGATCCCCAAAAGCTTATCGAAAAGCTTATAAAGAACGGCTACGAGCGGGTAAACATGGTGGAGGGAAAGGGGCAATGCGCGTTGCGTGGCTCCATTGTGGATGTATATCCGCCCAGTGAGCCCAATGCAATCCGCATGGAGTTTTTTGATGACGAGGTTGACTCCATCCGCACATTTGACTGCATCACCCAGCGCAGTATGCTCAAATTGAAGGAAGCAGTCTTTCCGCCCGCTGCAGAAATACTGGTGGATGGCATCGACTGTGCCCAGGCAGCAGCGCGGATGCGCGCTTGCTTGATGCAGCGTACTGACGCGGCGGAAGAAGCGCCCAGGCTGTACAAGGAGCTGCCGCCGTTGCCGGAAGATGATGACGACGACCTGCCCTCCTTTTTTGAGGAACATGCACCAGCAGCAAAGCCTGCGCCAATGCAGCCGGGAACGGCGCTTCAGAGGCTGACAGCACAGAGCCATGACGATGCGGACAGGCTGGAAAGCGGATATCCTTTCCGAAGGATGCAAAACTGGGTTCATGTGCTATGCCCCGAGACGGTTTCGCTGATTAACTGGCTGCCGGAAGCCATCATCCTCATTGACCAGCCTGACCAGTTTCAGGACCGGATCAAGGGTAGAACGCTTCACTTTCAGGAAGATTTCAAAACCGCACTGGAGCGGGGCGAGGCCGTGGCGGCCCAGGCGGAGCTCTTGTTTGAATACGGCGATGTGCTGAATCATTTGAAGGGGCGCACCACCGTTACGTTGTCAGACTTTCTACGTGGCATGGGCTCGCTTACGCCAAGCGTGCTGGTGGAGATGAATGGTGTCAGCGCTCACGCCTACCAATCCAACCTTCGTGACCTTTCAGGCGACTGCCGGAAATGGAAGGCGGAAGGGTACTGCACCGCATTGCTTACAGGCGGAACAGCAAGGGGTAAGCGGCTGGAAAAGGCACTTTCGGAGATGGATGTACCCTGTCTGTTCACCGAGACGCTGGAAAACAACCTGATCATTGGGGAAATACTTCTCCTGCCGCTTACTTTGTCGAAGGGCTTTGTATGGCCGGAGGCGAAGCTTGCCATCATTTCCGACAGCGACATCTACGGTGCAGGATACCGCAAAGCCCGCACCAGGCGCAACACCGGCGAGCGTATCGCCGCCTTTACCGACTTGAACGCCGGCGACTATGTGGTGCACGAAACGCACGGTGTGGGCATCTACCAGGGAACCATCCGCATTCAAAGCGAAGGCACCTACAGGGACTATTTGTACATCCAGTACCAGGGCAATGATAAACTATATGTGCCCACCGACCAGTTGGACAGGGTGCAACGGTTTATCGGCTCTCAGGGGCAGCCTCCGAAGCTGAACAAGCTGGGGGGTGGCGAATGGCAGCGGCAAAAAGCCCGGGTAAAAGCCGGCATCAAGGCCATGGCCTTCGATTTGCTTAAGCTGTATGGCAAGCGCCAGGCGCAAAAGGGATATGCCTTTGCAAAGGATACCATCTGGCAGCGCCAGTTTGAAGATAATTTCCCATATGAGCTGACGCCGGACCAGCAGCAAAGCATACAGGACATCATGCGTGACATGGAGTCCCCCATCAATATGGACAGGCTTTTGTGCGGCGACGTGGGTTACGGTAAAACGGAGGTGGCCTTGCGGGCAGCCTTCAAGGCCGTCATGGACAACAAGCAAGTGGCCTTCCTGGCTCCCACCACCATTCTGGTCCAACAGCACTACAACACCATTCTCAAGCGCTTTGCGGGCTTTCCCGTCAACTGCGATGTCTTAAGCCGTTTCCGTTCGCCCA
Organism: Bacillota bacterium; assembly: GCA_023415145.1. Taxonomy (GTDB): domain Bacteria; phylum Bacillota; class Clostridia; order Christensenellales; family Aristaeellaceae; genus JAEWAH01. The sequence continues at coordinate 3,351 of JAEZLW010000026.1, forward strand.
AGGAGCAGAAGGAAGTGCTTGCCAACCTGAAAGAGGGAAAAGTCGATATCATCGTTGGCACCCACCGGCTCTTAAACAAGGACGTAGCCTTTCGTGACCTGGGACTTTTGATCGTGGACGAGGAGCAGCGCTTTGGCGTGGGCCACAAGGAAATTATCAAGAACATCAAAAGTACGGTGGATGTGCTGACGCTTTCCGCTACGCCCATTCCAAGAACGCTGCACATGTCCATGGTGGGCATCCGGGACATGAGCTTGCTAGAAACGCCGCCGGAGGAGCGCTTCCCTGTGCAGACCCATGTGCTGGAGTATGCCGACGGGCTGATTAGGGACGCTATTTTGCGGGAACTGGCAAGGGGCGGGCAGATTTACTTCCTGTATAACCGCGTCCGCTCCATCGAGCAGTTTTATGCGCGTTTGAAGCAGCTTGTGCCGGAGGCGCGGGTAGCCATTGCCCACGGGCAGATGAAGGAAAATTCACTGGAAGACGTGATGATGGATTTTTACGATGGCACGTATGACGTGCTGTTGTGCACCACCATCATTGAAAGCGGCCTGGACATTCCCACTGCCAACACGCTGATCGTATTCGACGCCGACCGCTTCGGGCTATCGCAGCTTTATCAGCTTCGCGGGCGGGTGGGGCGCAGCAACCGGCAAGCTTACGCCTACTTCACCGTCCGGCCGGACAGGATGGTAAGCGAAACGGCGCAAAAGCGTCTGGCCGCCATCCGGGAGTTCACGGAATTCGGCGCGGGCTTCCGCATCGCCATGCGCGATCTGGAGATACGGGGCTCGGGCAATATTTTGGGGCCGGAGCAGCACGGGCACCTGAGCGCCGTTGGCTATGACATGTACTGCAAGCTGATTGAGGAAACCATCAGGGAAGTGCGGGGCGACCTTGAGCCACTGGGCGATATAGAAACCCGCATTGAACTGAAGGTAAACGCTTTCCTGCCTGCGGATTACGTGCCCGACGAGCGTCAGCGCATGGAAATCTATAAGCGCATTTCTCTTTTGGAGGAGCGCGCCGGGCGTGAGGATATCGAGGAGGAGCTTTTGGACCGCTTCGGCGAAGCACCGGAGGCAGTGATTAATCTGCTGGACATTGCCCATTTGAAAGCGCTGTGCCGAAGGCTCGGCATCGTACATGTATCCCATAGAGCCTTTTCCATGATCATGAAGCTGGAGGAAAATCATATACCCGATCCTTTGAAGCTGATCGACGCGCTATCCCAAACAGACAAGCGGCTTACCCTCTCTGCCTCCAAAACCCCGGCTTTGCTGCTAAAAGATGTAAAGCTGACGGTGGAACAAATGCTCCCTCTGACAGTAAAGCTTCTTGAAAAAGTCGTAGCACTGATACAGGCGTAAGTGCTGAAAATAGATCTGGTCCTGCGTTCACAAGTGTTTTACTGGGATCATTCGCCTCTTTTGAAATATCTTCCATGTTTAATAAAGCTTGTTTGGCGCATAATACCGGCGAGGTGAAAGCAATGAGGACTCAGACAAATTTGCAACACCTTGTCAATCTCCTGGAGTTCAACCCAAGTGTTTTTAGTCCAGGGGATTAAAGCAGAAGAGCGGGCGTAAGTCCGCTCTTCTGCTTTTGACAGGCTTCCGTTTGTCGTAAACCCATACAGATCCGTTTTGGGTCAATGATCAAACGCGGCATCTTGGCGGTAAGCGGCGGCTGCGGCAATCACGCGCTGGAGGTCGCAGGGCTTTTTTAATCCGGATGCCATTCAACCGGCTGGCAAAGGTCTTCAGGAAATATGCAATCTGCTGAGGATACCACCTGTTTTAAGCTTTGGTACAAGAAGCTCGGATTAACACTATAGTGAGTCTGATTGAATTAATATAGTATAGTGTGCTGAATGGATTGCAACAAAAACTGGAAGCGAAAAAGTTTGATTACAGCATTGACATGCATACATTGCTGTGCTAGACTATCGTTCCTGCCCATTGGGGCATGAAGCATGATCGAACCGGTGAAGCTGACCTAAAAGGCGGTATGCGCCAGGGCGATATGCAATCGGTCAGCATGAGACCTGCTAAATGCAATCTATCTAAATAGTACAATGTGCATATGATGGATTGTAACAAAAACAGGAAACGAAAAATGCCGAAATCGGTATTGACAAGCAAATGATGCTGTGCTAGACTAACGTTCCTGCCCAACAGGGCATGAAGCATGATCGAACCGGTGAAGCTGACCTATAAGGCGGTACGCGCCGGGGAGATAAGCGCAAGGTCATCATCTGACTTGCTTCGCACAATTTATCAAATGAAACAACACACGTTTGATAGATTGAAACAGAAAATGGTAGCGAAAAAAGTCGAATTTGGTGTTGACAAGCAGAGCTGAACATGCTAAACTATAATTCCTGCACAACGCAGGCACCGGACCTTGAAAACGATACAGAGTTTAAAGAACTCAAAGAAGAAGAAAAGAAATCGACAGTCGATTCTAAGAATGAGTTTTCACTTTGTCAAGGGAAACCGAGATAAAGAGGAATAGGATTAAACACAAGAGTTTGATCCTGGCTCAGGACGAACGCTGGCGGCGTGCCTAACACATGCAAGTCGAGCGGGGAACCCCTTCGGGGGTTTCTAGCGGCG
>JAEZLW010000084.1 GCA_023415145.1 Bacillota bacterium
GTTGATAAACAATATCGAAAAAATGACACTGTCATTTTTTCGATTCTGCACTTTTCATCTGCGAGCTTCGCTCGCGGCCGATGAAAAGTGTAATGAATGCTTGCTGCGCAAGCGACCCGCGCGCTCGGCAAAGCCGGGCGATACGATTGCAATTGAAGGGGCTCTGCCCCTTCAATGCATCCCCGATAAATTGTCTTCATTATGTCTACAACCAGCTGTAGCATTTTACACTTGCGCAGTCCAACAAGATATGTTAAGATATGGATGAAGTTTCCGCATATGATTGCGGCCCGAAAGGAGCTGTTGAAGAATGAAGAAGAGCATTGAGGTGCGCTTCCCGTAAAACAGCATAGCCGCGGCAGGGGCTGATGATTGAATTCGCCACCGCTGCAAGAGCCTTTCGTGCATACTGTTAAGCGCAGGACACATCGAGGGATGTGTTTTTTGTTTGCCGCGGATACAGCCTGGAAAGGTGTGTCCGCGGCTTTTTCTGTATATGGGAAGACGCTGTAATCGGGAAGCGGTAGAAGTCATCACCAATCGATTATGAGGAGGAACTGGATGGATTTTCGCAATTTGATTTTTACTGAGAAAATGAAGCAATTCTGCGGGGAGGGCCTGATCCCCGCCAGGGTCACAGCTGTGCACAAGGAACGGTATGAAGTGGTCAGCGAAAAAGGGATTACCTTTGCGGTACTCAAGCGCGGTTCGTATCAGGGGAAAGACACGGCGGAGGAGTATCCTGCGGTAGGAGATTATGTGTCAATGCGCTTTGAGGAAACGGGCGACAGCCTGATTACAAAAACGCTGCCCCGTACGTCGAAATTTTCCCGCAGCAACTTTTCCGGCCATGCAGCGGGCTATGTGAAAACGGTGCTGGAACAGACGGTAGCCGCCAACTTTGACCATGTGTTTTTGATGTCGTCCCTGAACCATGATTTCAATGTGAGCAGGATGGAGCGGTATCTGGCCATGGCGCACCACAGCGGTGCACAGCCGGTCATCGTACTGACCAAGGCGGATGTGGCGGTGGATTTGGGCAGCAAGCTGGAGCGGGTCCGGGCCATTGCCGGGCAGGCACCCATCCACGCAATCAGTGCCCATACAGGCACGGGGATGAATGAACTGGCCGCATATTTTGCGCCGGGCAAGACGGCCGTATTCCTGGGCTCCTCCGGCGTAGGCAAATCCAGCCTGGTTAACGCGCTGGCGGGGGAAACCGTTATGGCGGTCAACGATATCCGTGAGGATGATTCCAAAGGACGCCACACCACCACTCACCGGCAGATGATATTTCTGCCTTCAGGTGCTGTTGTCATCGATACACCAGGACTTCGGGAACTGGGAGTCGTGTGGGAGGCGGAGGAGGGGATTGGGCAAACGTATGCGGATGTGGAAAGCTTCCTGGGCCGCTGCCGCTATTCCGACTGCAAGCATCAAAATGAACCGGGCTGCGCCATTCGGGAAGCAGTGGAACAGGGAGTCTTGTCAAAGGAACGGATGGATCGGTATGTGAGGCTTGTTAAGGAGGCACGCTTCAATGCAAAACGGGCCAAGCCTAACAAGGATACTTCCGGCAAGAAGCCGCGCAGCAAAACATGGATGGCGGAGGACTAACCATTTGCATTCTCTTTTGCGGTAAGTTTGCATGCAAAACAGGGACTGCCGTGCTGGAGAACTGTATCCAGTATGGCAGTCCCATCTAAGTTTGCTTACTCTTCTTCTGGCTGGTACTCATGAACCCCTTCGGCGTAGATGTCATAATCCACCAGAAGGTTCAGGCACAGCATGGCCATGCCGCCCGATTGGGGGATGGAATCAAGGGAAGCGGTGTAGGCAAGCGCGGCGTTTGGATCGATGGCCGTTTCCCGAAGGTCCTCTGGCGAAAGGTCTTCCAAGTTCTGATCCTGGGGCAGGAAGACAAGACCCCCGGCTGTGACGGACGCGCCCTTGGCGGTGAGGGAGTAGGCAATGGTGATTTGGCCCTTGTCATCTACCGTCACGATGACCTTGCCCACCACATAGCCTCCCTTTGCAACCAGGGGGAAGGTGAGCACCCGGGGCCGGGTGAGGTCGACGGGTGTATAAGCGGGGTATTTCTCCGCAAGCTTCGGCGCGGTTTCCGCCAGGCTCTCGCCAGGAGGAGTGGCGGGGCTGTCCGTTTTGGGCTCGCTCATGACGGGAATCTTCCTTACGTCAAGTACCTCGCCGCAAACGGCGCAAAATAAGCTTTCCTGGCCGGGCGTATCTGTGGTCTGGCGAAGCGTGTGCACCCATTCTCCCGGCGTATGGCCCGTGGCGGGGAGGGACTGGGTGGAAAGCACCGAATTACAGACGGTGCAGCGTTTTGCCTGCTTGCCCTTCTCCGTGCAGGTGGCGGCGGTGACGGTCTTCCATTTACCCGGCGTATGGCCCGTGGTGGTAATGGACTGGGCATCCACCAATGCGCTACAGCATGTGCAGTGCTGTTCCTTGCATCCCTCTGCGGTGCAGGTGGCGGCGGTGACGGTCTTCCATTTACCCGGCGTATGGCCTGTGGCGGCGATGGACAGTGTATCTATAAGCGCACTGCAGACGGTGCAGTGCTTTTCCATGCATCCCTCCGCCGTGCAGGTGGGTGCGGTGACGGGCTGCCAATCTCCCGGCTTGTGGCCCGAGGCGGCGATAGCCTGTGTATCCGTAAGCGCGTTGCAGACGGTGCAAAGCTTTTCCTTTACACCGTTTTCCGTGCAGGTGTGGGCTGTGACGGTGCGCCAATCTCCTGGCGTATGGCCGGTGGCGGCGATAGCCTGTGTATCCGTAAGCGCGCTGCAGACGGTGCAGTGTTTTTCCTTGCATCCCTCCGCCGTACAGGTGGCGGCGGTTACGGTCTGCCAATCTCCCAGCGTGTGGCCAGTGGCGGGGAGGGTTTCCCAATGCATATGTCCGCATACCGTGCAGGTATAATGCGTGAAACCGTCTACCGTACATGTGGGATCGAAGGTCGTGCCTGAATCAAATGTGTGGCCCGTGGCGGGGAAGGTTTCGGTGTACAGGCATTGATCGCAGAAAAAACAGATATAATCCTGATGGCCATCCGCTGTACATGTGGCGGGGTAGGGTATGCCTGGAGTTGGCAGGTGGTCCGTCATGGGGATGGACCGAGTGGATAGCTCCAAATAGCAAACGGTGCAGCACAAATACTCCAGGCCGTCCGTGGTACAGGTGGGGGCGCAGTAGTTTACCCACTCCCCCGGCGTATGGCCTATGGCAGATATGGAGTAGCTGTCCAGCAATTCATCGCATACGGTGCAGTGCAGTTCATCCAGGCCATCTGCGGTACAGGTGGGAATGTCGACGGTTACCCACTCTCCCGGCGTATGGCCAATGGCGGGAAGGGCGTGATAGTCCAGGAGATTGTAGCAGTTTAAGCAATATTGCTCTGCACAGCCTTCCTCAGTGCATGTGGCATGGAAGGTTATGACAGGCCCCGGATTGTGGCCCGTCATGGGGATGGGTTCGGTGTATAGGTCTTGCCCGCAGATGTAACAGGTAAAAACCTTGATACCATTCGCTGAACATGTGGCAGGGGCGAACAAGCTCATAAATGACATATGTCCCGTGGCGGGGATGGGTTCGGTGTACAGGTATTTATCGCAGATTGTGCAGTAATATTCCTGGAAACCATCCGCCGTACAAGTGGCAGGAGCGTACATACCGTTGGGTCCCGGCACATGGTCTACGCATTCGGCGCAAGCAGAATGGAAGGGCGTTATTCCGTTTGGCCGGGAGGCGGGCAGCGCCGACAGGCACAAAGCGAGGGCCAGGGTCAGGGCAAGGATGAATCTGATGCTTTTTTCCATGTGCATGCCTCCGCTTTCATATGATGTGGTACGGGTGTCGGGCAGGTCTGTAACGATTCGCACATTTTACACTGGCATTTTAAATCAATCGCATCAACCATACATCACCCAAAAGTACTATTTCTTTTTTTGTTATGGAGGGACAAAATTGCACAATGGTATGACCCTGTGGCATGAAATGTCAGTGTTCGTTAAGCGCTTTAAGCATAGCAATGCCAAGGAGCCGCCCTGCGGGGCGGCAGCCTATTTTGCGTGGTATGTGGCGGTGAGGCACTGACTTGCCGTGATGATCTTGAAGACTGGCTGCAAACAATCAACCGTTACCAATCCCTGTCAACCTCAGCGCTGATGAATGCCGTTAAGACGGCTAAGGGATCACGCCCAATCTTCGGGCCTCATTCAAGCACTGTATCCGCGTGGTAACCTGCAGCTTCCCAAAGATGTTCTTCAGATGGATTTTCGCTGTGCTCAGGGAGATATCCAGCCGGTCGGAAATTTCCTGGTTTGTGTATCCGTCGGCCAACAACATAAGGACCCTTTGTTCCTGTTGCGTCAAGCGCTTGTATATAGGTACGGATGCGTCCTTTTTCACGGTTTCCGGCCGCAAGGCGCCGCTGAGAGCATGTGTCACAATGGTATGGATAGCCTGTTTTTGCTTTTTCCTCCCTGGAGGGATGCGGCTGATCAGCATGATCAGGGGTTCACCCTCATCCAGAAAAGAGCGCAGATACCCTTCCTCTGCGCCGAGCGCAATACTCTGTTCCAGATAATGGATTGCTTTTTCGTCCTCTCCTTTTTGGCCGGAAACGATGGCCAGTAGGTTCAACACTTCCACCATGCTGTGCTTGCGCCCCGTTTCCACGGCAAAGGTCAGGAGGCGGTTTAGCAGAATATCAGCATCCTGCAATACATCCCGCGCGATCAGGCAGCGGGCGAACACCAAAAGCTCATATTCTCTCGTTCTTAAAAGCTCCTGATATATCCCCAGCTTGCAGGATCGAAACCAGCTTTCGGCTCCCTGCATATCGCCGGACGCCAGACACATACGCGCCCGAAATGCCTTGAGCAGATAGTTCCAGTGCATTTTGCGTATATCCTGAAGCCGTTTTTCACAATCATCGATGGTATGATATGCGCTTTGCATATCCCCCTGCGCCTGATTGATCTTTGCAAGGGTCACCATGCCGGGCACCAGCACGCCGGGGCAATGGGCATGGGCTGCCTTTTCAACGGCAGACAGCAAAGATCGCTTTGCTTCTTCCAGACAGTCACTCTCATACAGGGATTCGCCGGTAATGAGCTGATGATAACCGGGCGGATCGGTTCTCATCATGGACCGATAGCTTTCCAGCATGCTCTTGTACATTGCAGGCTGTTTTTTATAAAGATCGAGCAGGCTGCGGGAAGCACACCGGAAAAAGGTGATGTCATAAGTATTGAAATCCATATATTTCACCAAGTTCCACGCTGAGCCGCCATTGTCTGCCATTTCTTTGAGCAGGGAATAAGCTCCCGCCATGTCCCCTTCCAGGATCAGACAATGCGCCAGGGTCATGCGGCAGCTGTTCTTCGCGTGCATTTTCGAATCTTCTGCATTGTACGCGGGACCGCCTGCGATCGTTTCCATGATCGCAATCCACTGTTTGCATAAAGCGAATTGTCCTGCCTGCGCGTACGATGTGGCTTTCACTGCTGCAGTTTCCAGGCTGCCGCGTAAAATGGATTCCGGGATGCGCTCTATCCAGGACATTGCTGTGGAGCAATCGCCGCTGTTGATGATCAAAGCGCTTTGTTCTGCAATCAACTCAAGCGCTTCCTGAAAATGCATCCCTGCCAAATAGTGCTCAATCGCCTGTTGCGGCTGCCCGTTTTCACGGAACCAGGATGCCGCTCGTAGATGAAGGACTGATACGGGATAGTTGAGTGCATGCAGACGCTTGCGCAAAAAATCCCTGAATATGTGATGATACCTGTACCAGCCCGCGTTTTCATCCAGAGAGATTAAAAAACCGTTTCCCTGTTTTAGCTCTGTCAGCAATGGGCTGCTGCCGCTGGTTTGGGTAATTGCGTCGCACAACGGGGCACAAAACGCATCCAGAATCGATGTCTTAAGAAAGAACGCCTGTTTTTCATCCGGCCAAAACCCATAAACCTCTTGAATAAAATACTGGTCAAGGCTATGGCCGCCATGGCGAAGGAATTCCAGGATATGTAGCTGATCGTGATTTCTGCTAAGCGATACGGCGATCATGACAAGTGCCGCGGCCCAGCCTTCCGCGTAATTCCCGATCACTTCCAACGCGGACATATCCAGATTGAACCCCCGTTTTATGTAGAACTGAAGGACTTCCTGCTGCTCAAAGCGCAGATCGCTTTCGGTGATGCGGGACAGATGCTCCCGTATCTCCATCTGCGCCAATTCCATATTCGGCTCTGCCCGGCTGATGAGAATCAGATGCATTTTGGTAGGGATATAACGCAAAAAGAACAACAAGCTTTTGAGTATTTCCGGATTCGTGATTTGATGGAAATCATCCAGAATCAAAAAAACATCTGTGTTAAGAGCCTCCAGCTTATCCAGCAGGATATGCAGATGAATGTTTGTTTTGAATAATTCAAGCGAGGAGAAAACATATGCCGTATCAGAGAATATGCTGTCATCAAGCTCATTGAGGGCAGAGCAGATATATTTCCAGAAGACTTGCGGGGTATTGTCATTCTCGTCCAGGGATATCCAGGCTGGCTGTGCTTGCCGGCTGTGGAGCCACTGGAGAACGGCCGTTGTTTTCCCATAACCAGCCGGAGCCGACACAAGTGTCAGCCTCTTTGTGAAGGCCAGATCAAGTTTTGCATTCAGTCCTGTGCGTGTTATTGTATGGCTCGCAAGATCAGGTTTATGGAATTTCGTTCTGATCAGTTCATTGACAAGCGGAAGCTCAGCCATGGCATAAGCCTCCAATCTCGGCTGAGTATGCACGTTTCAGTCTTATGTTGTATTTTATCACATAAGAGAAGAATATTCAACAAAGGGACACAGTCTGACGGTTCTCTGTGTTCTAACGGCAGCTCCAGCGCGCTTTTATTTTTCTTCCGGCTTATACACTGTACCCTTTCGTCGTACACGTCGTAATCCACCGCAAGGTTCAATTCCAGCAGCGCCATACCGCCGGATTGGGGAATCTGGTCAAGGGGCAGGGTATAGGCAAGCACTGCGTTTGGATCGATGGCGGATTCCTGGATATCTTCCGGCGCAAGGTCTTTCAAATCGTCACCAGTGAGGACGAAGGACAGCGCCCTGGCTGCACTTGCGTCCTTGGCGGTGTGGGTGCAGCTTACGGTGACACCTGTTTCGCTCAGCGTCACGGTATCTGTGTCCATCACATAGCCGCCTTGTGTGATGAGGGGGAAACGTGTAAACCTTCGACTTGGTAAGGTCGGCTGAAGGGTAAGGCTCTTTATATAAGTTGAATACTTGCATGAGTAAAACGTATTCCGGTAGATGACTATTACTGTGGCCTGTATAAAAACGGAGCTGTCGTGCTGTATCGAAATCCAGCATGGCAGCCCCACATTTCATGGAATAAAGCTTACATTGTTGAATAATTGTTCTTGAGGAAATCGATCCATTCCTGATAGATTACTTCCCGCGTTTTTCCGAAAACAGCATCATAGTCTCCCGTTTTCAGAAGTGCCAAAACCTTGTCCCAGCCGTAGGCATTGTCCAGGTATTCGATATAGGTATGGGCGAAATAGTAGCCGCCCATGTTGGAAAACTCCACGGGGCTGCCGGTACCCATCTGCGAAAGGGTAGGTATGGGGGAGTTGTCGTACAGATCATCCGGTGCATATCCGTTGGTAAGATAAAGCGCGGCCCCCTCGTTGAGCCACAAGGGCATTTTGGGGTTCAGGATGGAATTGAGCGCGTGCACCATTTCATGGGGCGCGGCATACTTCCTTCTGTCGTAGGCTTGTTGGTTTGTGACTTCCGCAGGGGAGGCCAGAATCACGGTGCTGCCCTTGTTGTCGCCGATATACCAGTTCAGGTTCAGTAGCGGCGCGATAAGTCCGTACTTTTTCGTTTGAAAGGTGCTTTGCTTGTCGTAAATGTACAGCTTGATATCCTGTTTTTCCGAAAAGCCCAGTTTCTGCGTCAGCCTGCCGGCTTCTGCTTCCACTACGGAAAATACATCCCGGGCGGCAGCTTCCTCGGTTTCGTAGTAAACGGTGATCCAATCACCGTCAAGTGCGCTCATTTTACCGTTATTCAGCCACAGTGTGGGGATAAAGGATGCGGCAAACAGCAGCACAAGAACCGCGAGAACAAGACCGATGATGACCAATGGCTTTTTCAAACTTTTCCGCATAGTAAAATGCCTCCCTGTCCGGATACTGGATATTATACCACAAAGGGGATGAACCGTTTGGTGCGCTTCATATACAAATCATAGGCTGTGCCGAATTCCTTGAGCATGTCCCTTTCTTCGCGCCTGGCCAGGCGTACGTACATGTACACCATCACAGGGAACAAAATCAGCAGCGGCAGCGTTGCCCACTCGATGAGCATGCCCAGAGACAAGAGCAACAGGCCTGTGTACTGGGGATGGCGAACGTAGCGGTAGATGCCCGTGGTGACCAGTTCGCCCTTGCCTTTATCTTTTGACCAGTAGGCCTTGTGAATTTCCCGCCAGCCAAGGAGGATGAGCGTCAGGGCAATGATGGCGCAGGCGATGTTAATGTACATCCCCAGATGCCCGACCTGCTTCACCAGCGTGTGGCCCCACAAAATGCCTTCCGGCAGGTTTTTGCCCACGATCCAGGAGATTACATACATGCTAAAAGGGATACCATGCATTTCAATGGCAAAGGCGATAACAAAGGCCAGATACGTACCCCGGGGCTTTTTCTCCATCTTGCGGTAAAAGGGCAGAAAGAAAAGGATGACCGCGTAGATGGTAAAGAAAAAGAGCACACCACCCCAGTTGTAAAAATGGCTTTCCAGTGTTTCCCACATAACATAAACCCTCCCGTATTCTTGCAGCCGCGCATATCATGCGGCTTCGTTACAAGAATAACAAAGAAATCTGAAGCACTTCTTATCGAAACCTTAAATCCGCCTTAAGCTTTGGGAATCGTGATGAAGAAAGTACAGCCTTTCCCCTGTGCCGTTTGAAGATGGATACTGCCGCCGTGCAGCGTAATGATCTGCTTGACGATGGCAAGCCCGAGGCCTGTGCCGCCGGTTTTCGAGTTTCGGGCCGCATCCGCCCGGACAAATGGTTCAAAGATGGATTGTTCCAAATCTTCCTTCATGCCAATGCCGGTATCCCTGAAACAGATTTCTAAAGTATCCACTTTTATGATCAGGGAAAATGTGATGTTTGTGCCGGTCGGATTGTACTTCAGTGCATTCGCAAACAAGTTTTGAAACACCCTGTCCATGGCATGTTCATCGATGTGGGCAAACGCTTCCTCTTCAGGGATGTCAAATTCATAAGAAAAGCCTGCGCCGTCCAAACCGGCGATGTACCGGGCTGCTGTTCGGCGAAGGTATTCGCCCATATCCATACAGCTTTTTTGAAGCCGGTATTCCGGGCTTTCCAGCTTGGATAGTTCAAACAACCCTGTGATCATCGCATTGGCACGCTGGCCGTTGTCCCTGATGGCCGTCAGATATGTCTGCTGTGCTTCCGATGGTTCATCCGGATGGCTGAGGCCGTATTCTGCATAGCCCAAGATGGCTGCCAGCGGGTTCTTCAAATCGTGTGATATATCCAGCACCAGTTGGCGGCGGCTTTTTTCCGCCTGTTCCCTGAGTGTCGTTTCTTCCTGAATCTTTTGCGCCATGTCGTTGAACGTGTTTTGCAGCTCCAGAAATTCGTTCTTCAGCTTCAAATCTACCCGGGCTGCGTAATTGCCCTCTTTTAGCTGCCGTGTACCCTGGCACAGCTTTTGGAGCGGCCTTGTGATGGTCAGCGCTGTCAGCCTTGAGGAAGCAACCGCGGCCAGTGAAAGCAGCAGCAGATACAGGATCGCCGTAGCGACGATGGCCCCTACTACGGCCTGCGTATCCTTGGACGGGTATACCGTATTGCCGGCAATAAAAAAGTCGATACGAAGGGAGGTGGGAAAGGTAACGACCAGCCAGAACCGGCCTTCCTGACTGTAGGCGATGTCGTGGCTGTAGGGCACGCCTACGGCACGGCTTCCTGTGAGAAAATCGGTAAATTCTCCGGGTGTCAACTCTGTTTTTTGAAATACGTCCAGCCCGCTGGACAACACGATTTCATATTGATCATTAATCACCTGCACGCCGCCGCCGCTATCCGTAACGCCGGATGGATCGATGCTATGGTAGTCCGCCTGCAAAAGAGCCCGGGCGGGATAGCGGTTTTTGACAAGCACGTTGGAAAGTATGCTGTTTGCAAAGTCCAGCGCTGCAAAGGCAATCAGACCCACGAGGGCGGACAGGAGCAGCATCAGGCCGTAATGCAAAAGGAAGCTGCGGTGCATTTTCTGCGTCATGGCTGCGCGCCTCCATTTGTAGAAAACCTGTAGCCTATACCCCGCACCGTTTGGATGTAGGTCGGGTTCTTCGGATCGGTTTCGATTTTGCCGCGCAGGTGGCTGATATGCACCATGACGGTGTTGTCGTCATAATAGGCGCTTTCATTCCAAACAGCCTGGTATAATTGCCGTTTGGTGAAAACGCGGCCAGGGTTTTCCATCAGATGGCATAACAGCAAATACTCCTTGGCGCTTAAGTCCAGTGATGCCCCATTCAAAAGGGCCGTGCAGCCCGCCTTGTCAAGTGTCAGCGGTCCAGCTTGAAGGAGCGTGCTGGCTTCGCTTTTTACACCGGCATTCTCCCGGCTTCGGCGCAGGCGGGCAGCGATGCGGGCCATCAGTTCAGCCATTGAAAAAGGCTTGGTCAGGTAGTCGTCTGCGCCCAGGTTAAGCCCCAGCACCTTGTCCATTTCCTCGCCCCGGGCGGTGAGCAGTATGACGGGCACATCGCTTACTTCCCGAAGCTTTCGCAAAAGGTTCAGGCCATCCAGCCCCGGCATCATGACATCCAAAAGGGCCAGGTCGAACTTCTCCCGCTGGAATCGTGTGAAGGCATCAAGACCGTTGGATGCCTCCGCAACGTCATATCCCTCTTTAGCAAGGTTCATACGCAAAAGCGAGCGCAGATCCTGCTCGTCCTCGGCCACCAAAATTCTCATGCACATACTCCTCGAAATCTAAGATTCCATGCTGGACGTTGAACCCATTGTTGAATAACACCGTTTCATCCATACGTTTTTTACACGGATAGCTGCAATAAAAAGTATAGCATAGAGAGGGTATAAGGAAAAGAAAAGGTTGGATGAACTAACAAAAAAATTGTCAAATTCTAGCGAAGGGTGATTGAAATGCATCTTATGAAGGCGTACAATATGTGCGTACCCGAAAAAAATTGAGGGGGAAAACCACATGAAGAAGTTCCTTGCTCTGCTGCTGGCTGTACTGATGATCGCCGGCTGCACGTCCGCGATGGCCGATGCTGTCAAACTGGATAAGCTGACCCTTGAGTTCGTACCCTCCAAGGACGCAGATGTCATCATCACCGGTACCAAGAACCTGCCGGAGCTTTTGAAGGCTGCTCTGCTTGAGCAGGGTTATGAAGTGGGCGAGGTCGACATCACCGTTGGCACGTCCTACGAAGCCACCGGCGAAGCCATGGCTGCCGGCACCATCGATATCGGCTGGCTGCCCGGCGGCACCTACGCGCTGTACAGCGATGAAGTAGACGTCATCCTGACCGCTACACGCGCCGGTCTGAGCAATGACAGCACCGACCCCAAAACCTGGAACGGTGATGCCAACAAGACCCTGCCCACCGATGAGCAGGTGACCTTCTACCGCTCACTGATTTACGCTACGCCTTCCGCCTATGGCAAGGAACTGGCCGCCAAGGTCACCGCCGGCGAAGCCCTCACCTGGGACGACATCAACAAGGCCAACTGGGCCGTGCTGAAGACCTCTTCCTCCGCCGGTTACATCTATCCCACCATGTGGTTGATGGAGAACTTTGAAGGCAAGAAACTCTCCGACCTGACCACTGCTGTCACACTCAGCGGCTATGGCGAGAGCTTTGCGCAGGCTGCCGCCGAATCTGTTGACGTCATTGTTTGCTACGCTGACGGCCGCCGCGATTATGAGGCTGCCTGGACTCTGCCAACCGATCAGAAGGATGCGACCGGTAAGGCCGGCATGGGCCGCACCGAATCCATCTGGAACGAACTGAGCGTCATCGGCGTGACCGATGGCATCTACAATGACACCGTTTCCATCACCAAGGCGAACCCCGCGGTGTATAACCCCGAATTCATCGCCGCGATCCAGAACGCCCTGATCAATGTCATCGCAACTGAAGAAGGCAAGGCCATCTTCTCTGTGTACAGCCACAGCGGCTATGCTCCCGCTACCGATGCTGATTACGAAGGTGCCCGCCAGGCGCTGAAGGTTGTGCAATAATCCTCTGGTTTCAAAGAGGCGGTACGGTACATGCCGTATCGCCTCTCTTTCTTTGACAGCAACTCAGGGCAGTCTCATTTAAGCTTTTTTGCAAAAGTAAGGATGCCTCCGATCGCCCTGGACCTTCGGATGCACAGCTTGTTTTCTCTATTTCTTCGCTTGTCGCCTTGACAATAATTCAAATAAGACTGCCCTGGACAGCATCTTATGAGCTATTGTCATTTAATGTCGTAGATGATATAGTAAAAATGCAATCTATACAAAGTGAAGAGGCGTGCCTATGATCGAGTTTGTCCATGCCGGAAAGACCTATCCCAACGGTGTTCAAGGGCTGAAAAATGTGACCCTGAAAATTGAACAAGGTGAGTTTGTTGCAATCATCGGCCTTTCGGGTGCGGGCAAATCAACGCTGATTCGAACGATTAACCGGATGATTGACATTACCGCAGGAAGTGTAATGGTCAACGATGTTGACGTGATGACATTGCACGGAAAAAGCCTGCGTAGGTTTCGCCGCCATATTGGCATGATCTTTCAATCCTTCAATCTTGTAACACGCTCAACGGTTATTAAAAATGTTCTCACCTCCATGGTGCCCGACATGAACTTTTTTCGTGTGCTTTTCGGTATCTTCACCAAAAAGCAGGAGATGGCCGCGCTGGAGGCACTTGACAAGGTTGGCATTCTGGATAAAGCCTATACCCGCTGCGATCAGCTCTCCGGCGGGCAGCAGCAGCGCGTGGCGCTGGCGAGGACGCTGAATCAAAATCCATCCATCATACTGGCGGACGAGCCCGTTGCCGCGCTGGATCCGGTGACCGCCAACCAGGTGATGAGCGATTTCAAGCGTATCAATAAGGAAATGAATATATCCATCCTCATCAATATCCATCATGTTGACCTGGCGCTTGATTTTGCCGACCGTGTAATCGGCATCCGCGCGGGGGAAATCGTCTATGATGGGCCGGTTGGGGATGTAACCCAGGAGGTACTTGATTCTATTTATAACGGTGCGCCGGTGCCCAAGGCAGCCGATGAGCAAAGTGCCAGGGAAGCTGCTCTGATTGCTGCGGCTAAAGAAAATATGGAGGATACAGAGCGCTTCTCTCAGAAAGGGGCGCAGTTTTGATGGCAAAAGCAAAACAGCCCAAAGCCGCAAGACCGCCCTTGTTTGACCTCATCTTTAAACCGAAGGTGATGATGGTCGGCAGTCACAGCGTAATGAAGCCGTGCTCACGCGCACTTCCCATATGGCTGGTGCTGATTGCCGTGGTATGGGGTTCGGTTGTGATTACAGGCTTTGATCTGTCCATTATCGTAAAGCGTGGATATCAATTCACAGTTATTCTCAAGAAGGTCTTTAGCCCCGATTGGAGCTATTTTGACAAGGTCATACGGCCATTGCTGGATACCATCAAGATGTCTGTCATGGGCTCGGTGATTGGATCCACGCTCGCGCTGCCTGTCGCCGTTATGGCTTCCGCCAACATCAACCGAAATGGTGCGATCGTTGCTGTGCTGCGCTTGCTTCTCAATATCGTACGTACACTGCCAACGCTGGTCATAGCCTCCATCTGCGCGTTGATCTTTGGTTTGGGCACCTTCGCGGGTACGGTCGCAATCACGATTTTTACCTTCGGCATTGTTGCAAAAATGCTGTATGAGAGCATCGAAACCATTGACATGGGCGCTTTTGAAGCCATGGAAGCGCTGGGTGCTTCGAAATTCGAAGCCTTCTGGAGCGCTTGCTTTCCGCAGATTCTGCCCACGTATCTATCCCATTGCCTTTATTCGTTTGAAATCAACGTTCGTGCCGCTTCCATCTTGGGCTACGTCGGTGCCGGCGGCTTGGGCATTCTCATCAACGAGCGCATCGGCTGGCGTGATTATGAGGGGCTGGGTACGGTATTGATCGCGCTGTTCGTAGTCGTGCTTATCATTGAGAATACCAGTCAGTTCCTGCGCAGAAAGCTCAGCTAGGAGGCCGCAAGCATGCTAAGATTCAACAACCCAATTGAAGAGATGTACGAGCGCAGGCCAAGGCTCTGGTGGCTGTACACCCTGGTACTGCTCGTTGTCGTAGCCATCCTTTTTTGGTCAGGCAGCGCAATTGAATTCAAGGGCCTCGCAGCAAAGGGCAGCGAGGTTGCTTATGGTATCATTTATGGCATTTCGAATCCGGATGCGACGCTGTTGTTTAACAGCACAACAGATGGTGTTCCGTACATGCTGTTTCAGACGATCGCCATTGCGATTCTGGGCACGATTATCGGCGGAGTACTGGCGGTTCCGGTAAGTTTTTTGGCAAGTGAAAATATCGTGCCGAAATGGCTTGCGTTTATTGTCAGGGCGTTCATTTTGCTCATCCGCACGATTCCTACCCTTGTCTGGGCTCTAGTGTGGATAAGGGTGACAGGACCGGGCGCGTTTTGCGGCGTTGTAACGCAAAGCATTTGCTCCATTGGCATGATCAGCAAAATGTATATCAATGCCATTGAGGACCTGGATACCAGAATTTTGGAAAGTCTTGACGCTGCCGGGTGCAACACTTTCCAGAAGATTCGCTACGGAGTTCTTCCGCAGTTGTATGCCAACTTCGTATCCACCCTGATCTACCGCTTTGACATCAACATCAAGGATGCGACAACGTTGGGCATTGTCGGCGCGGGCGGTATCGGCGCAGCGCTGATACAGTGCATCAACAGCCGCCGCTGGAGCATGGTAGGCGCATTCCTGTGCGGTTTGATACTGCTGATGATATTCATCGAGTTGTTCTCCACCAAAGTCCGCAAGAAGCTGGCAAGAGGCTGACCATGGCGCCAAAGCTGACGATTTATTATACCTCCGATATCCATGGTTTTGTATTTCCCACCAGCCACGCGGACGATAAAGTACGTCCCATGGGACTGTTGGGGATGATTCCACAATTTCATAAAGACGGCAATACGCTGATCCTGGATTGCGGGGATACCATTCAGGGTTCGCCACTCACGTACTATTGCCGCAAAAAGTCGTTAGGAAACCCGATGATCCCCGTGATGAATGCAGCGGGGTACGATTATGTGACGCTGGGCAACCATGATTTCAACTATGGCTATGATGCCTTGTTTGAGTACCTTTCCGGTATACGGGCACAATGCATCTGCGCCAACGTGAAGGACAAATCGGGCAAGCTGCCCATTGTTCCCTACGTGCTGCACACGCTTGAAAACGGTCTGCGTGTGGGGATTACGGGCGTTGTGACCTCCTGGGTGAACAGGTGGGAAAAGGAAGATACGCTTTCCCATTTTGAGATTACCGATCCCCTTATGGCTTCCAGGGAAGCGCTTGAGGCAATGCAGGGAAAAGCCGGCTTCACCGTCTGCCTGTATCACGGTGGGGTGGAAAAGGATTTGGAAACGGGCAGACTGCTTTCCGATACGGATGAGAACATCGCCTGCCGTATCTCGGAGGAGCTGGATTTTGATTTGGTGCTGACAGGGCACCAGCACATTCCCATGGAAAACATCACATACCATGGCACGCATATTGCCCAGCCTCCCGCCAATGCCACCCACTTTTTGAAGGCGGAGGTTTGGGAAGACGGAACCATTGTTTCCAGGCTGCTGCCCTCCAATCCCAATGTGATGCCTCCTTTGGCCAAAGCACTGGTGTCATTGAAAAGTGATCTGGATGTTTGGCTGGATACACCCATTGGCAGGCTGAACATGCCCTTGTGGCCGGGGGACAAGCTTCATATGGCGCTGTATGGTGCACCCATCGCGACCTTCTTCAACCAGGTGCAATTGGATGCTTCCGGTGCGGATATCTCCTGCACCAGCCTGCCCAACGAAATGCGGGGGTTTGATGCTGAGGTGACTGTGCGGGATGTGGTGGCCACCTATGTGTATGCCAATACCCTGGTGGTTTATCAGGTGAGCGGGTATGTTTTAAGAGAAGCGCTGGAGCGCTGCGCAGCTTATTTTGAAGTATCCCCGCAGGGGGAAGTATCCATTTCAAAAGACTTTTTGGAGCCCAAGGTGGCTCATTACAACTATGATTTTTTTGCTGGCATTGAGTACACCTTCGATTTAAATCTTCCCATCGGGCAGCGTGTGGCGAAAATCACCCGCAACGGAATGGCGGTGGAGGACGACCCTCAGCTTACCTTGTGCATGAACAACTACAGGGCAACGGGCTCCGGTGGCTATGATGTCTACTTGCAGTGCCCAAGGGTTAGGGAGATCAATACGGAAGTCAGCGAGCTGTTATTGGATTATATGGCAAAGTTCGATTGCGTAACGGTCAGCAGCAAATCTCCACTAACGGTGCTGCTGCCAAGCGGTGCCATGTAAGATTTCTATGGTTTTTTATTGAAAACAGGCATTTTTCTATATCAAACATGAAAAAACGGGGTATATAATACGTGCCGGTTGTTACCGGCTTGCAGATAGGGAGGATGCACAGTGTACAGCGTGCGGGAGATTGCACCGAAACTATACTGGGTTGGGGGCAGCGACAGAAGACTGGAACGGTTTGAAAACATGTTTCCTTTGACCAATGGCGTGGCTTACAACTCCTATCTCTTTCTGGATGAGAAGACAGCGCTCATCGACACGGCGGATTCCTCCATCAGCGCGCTATACCTGGAAAATGTTACCCATGTGCTGAACGGACGTGACCTTGACTATCTCATCATCAACCACATGGAACCGGATCATTGCGCCAACATAGAGGAAATTGCAAGGCGTTATCCGAAGCTGCAAATAGTGGGCAACAAAAAGACATTCCAACTATTTGAACAGTTCTACAGCCTGAACCTTTCTGACAGAATGCTCACAGTGGCGGACGGTCAGGAACTGAGCCTGGGGGAAAGCAACCTGCGATTCATCCATGCGCCCATGGTGCACTGGCCCGAAGTAATGTTCACCTATGAGATTTCCCGGCGCGTGCTGTTCTCCGCAGATGCATTCGGTGCGTTCGGGGCGCATGCCGGCAACCTGTTTGCCGATGAGATGGATTTTGAAAACGCCTTTCTGGATGAATCAAGGCGCTATTATGCCAACATCGTGGGCAAGTACGGCCCTCAGGTGCAGGCGGCGCTGAAAAAGTTCACCGGGGTTGAGATATCCATGATCTGTCCGCTGCACGGACCTATCTGGCGCAAAGACCTTGATGTTATCCTGAACAAGTATGATTTGTGGAGCCGCTACGAGCCGGAGAAGAAAGGTATCGTCCTCTTCTACGCCTCCATGTACGGCAACACGGAAAACGCCGTCAGCGCACTTTCCAACAAACTGGCGCAGCTTGGCGTGTGCGATATGCGGATGTACGACGTATCAAAAACTCATCCAAGCTACATCGTAGCCGATGCCTTCAAGTACAGCCACCTGGTGGCAGGCTCGCCTACCTACAACCTGCAGCTTTATTTGCCGATGCAAATGCTGCTGCATGACATGGCGGCCCTTGGCCTTAAAAACCGCAAGGTCGCTTTGATCGGCAACCATAGTTGGTCCAGCACGGCCCTGAAATGCATGCAGGAAATTTTTGCAGGCATGAAGGACATGGAAATCATCGGAACAACCATGGACATTCGTTCCACTTTAAAACCCCAGCGGGAGGAGGAGCTTGATCGGTTGGCTGACGCCATCGCATCGTCCGTCCTGCAGGGGTGAACCAAAACCCAATGCAAGGAGGAAAGTATATATGTTTAGGCAGAATGAGCTTCATTATGACTTTAGCGCTTTGGAACCCCACATCGACGAAATGACCATGTTGACCCATTATGGGAAACACCACGCCGCATATACCAATAACCTGAATGCAGCGCTGGAAAAAGCACCTGAGTTTGACGGAAAATCCATCGAGGACATCTTGAGAAACCTGGACACCGTGAAGGAGCCCGCTGTGCGCACCGCCATACAGAACAACGGCGGCGGATTTTTCAACCATAACCTGTACTTTGGCATCCTGTCGCCCAAGGCGGATGCCGCACCGGCGGGAGAATTGGCGTCGGAGATCAACAAAACCTTTGGAAGTGTGGATGCACTGAAGGAAAAGCTGAATGCGCTTGCCATGGGGCGCTTTGGCTCCGGTTGGGCCTTTTTATCGGCGGATGCAGCCGGTGCACTGAAGGTATCTACCAGCCCCAACCAGGATAACCCATTGATGGAGGAGGGCGGATTCACTCCCATCCTGGCCATAGACGTTTGGGAGCACGCCTACTACCTCAAGTACAAGAACCTTCGGGCAGATTACCTGAAGGCCTTCTGGAATGTGTTGGACTGGAGCGAAGTGGCCAAGCGTTACAGGGCTGTTTGTGCCTTGAAATAATAGAGCGATACGAAAAGCTCGCCAAATGGCGGGCTTTTTTTTAACAATTGAGGGAAAGGTAAAGGTGGACACTGAAAACCAAAGAAAGCAGTACGGGAGGAGCACCATTTGCACAGATATTTTGAAGGCTGGTACTTTAAACAGCAGGCGGCGCAGGGGACGGTGGCCCTGATCCCCGCCCTGCATGCGGATAAGAAAGGAAATCACTCTGCTTCCGTTCAAATCATTACGGAAGATGCAGCGTATTGCGTGGATATGCCGTGGGATGCGTTACACGCGGACAGGCGCAAGATGCGCATCATGGCTGGCTCTAGCCTGTTTTGCGCCGATGGCATCAAGCTTGACATCCGAACAGAAGCACTGACGGTTCAAGGGAACATCGCTTTCGGCCCGCTTACGCCCATACGGTATGATATCATGGGCCCTTTTCGGTATGTGCCATTCATGGAATGCATCCACAGCGTGTTCAGCATGGTTCACGATGTGAATGGACGCATTACGATCAATGGCAGAGTGAACACCTTTGAGAATGCTCTTGGCTATATCGAGGGCGACCGGGGCCGCTCCTTTCCCAAACGGTACGTTTGGACGCAATATGTCTGGCGGGATGAGGGGCTTTGTTCCCTGATGCTGTCCGCCGCCGACATTCCCGTTCTCGGAATGTGTTTTACTGGTGTGATCGGCGTTGTTCTGCTGAATGGAAGGGAATATCGTATTGCCACTTATCTTGGGGCAAAGGTAACGCATATCAAGGATGGGGAAATTGAGGTCAGGCAGGGTGGATATACTCTGTTTGCAAGGCGAATGGAAGGCTGCAGCATGCAGCTTCGAGCGCCTGTTCAAGGCGGCATGACACGCTTGATCCGTGAAGCCCCTTCCTGCAGGGTGCATTACCGCTTGGCAATGGATGATAAAATCCTCCTTGACAGAATAGCGGACCAGGCAGGATTTGAATATGAATACGATACATAAGAAACGGTTTGCCACATGATTTTCGGCCGTGGGCATTACAAAATGCCCGGCCTTTTTCTTTTTACAAATGATGGATTTGTCCCTTTTATAAAGCACCAGCTTTGTCAGCCTGAATAGAATAGGAGTGTACGTCATGCTCTTTTTGGTACTATTGATTAACGATGAACCCCTTTGAAGGCGAAAGCTGCGGAATGAAAGGAGGATGTACGTAAATGTCGCTGTTGCATTATGCTTGTGATGCAGTACATGTAATACAGGACAGCCCGGATCAAAGCGATCCATTATCTACCGTTGTTTACGTTGGTGTTTCGGAAACAGGCTTTCCCAATGATATGACGCATGTCGCCCGCGGACAATATATAGGATTATTGCAGTTTCCACCGCTGAAGCTGCCTGCCAATCAAAGCATCACATCCATACGCCTGTGCATGCTGGTCTATTCTCCCGGCCCACACCCCGTTCGGATAAGCGTATATCAAAATCGGACGCCATTTGACGGGAAAACGGTAAATTACAGGACCAAGCCGGAGGTTGCTCCGATCCCTCTTGCCATGATGCAGATTGGGCCGGATAGTCAACCCAGATATGTAACCTGCGATCTAAAAATGCCATTCAAGGCGCGGATGGGATTCCTGCCTGGACTTGGCATATCCCTGGTGCCCGATGGTCAACAAAGAGGTATGGCTTCTTTTTACGCCCAGGCCGGAACGTATTTGCCTTATATGGAAATATCCCTAAGCCCTTGGGAGGACGAGAAACAGCCTGGCGGTACAAAAGAAAGCTTTATAGAGAATATATTCTCAGAGCGTGTATTTGAACTGTGCGGCCGGGAAGAAGCACTGTATACACCTGTTCTCTATACGGCATCTGCCAAGGTCATTACCTTTTTTGTTAGGAATGAAGGTAAAAATCCATTGGATTTTTGTCTCCAAATCAGTCCGGATGGCAAGGAATTTCTGAATGATCATCATCGATTCAGCCTAAAGGCGGGGGAAATGTATGCGGCCACGCCCTATTTGTTTGGCAAATTCATGCGTGTTTGCTTGAGCCCTGAGCAAAGTGGGCAAGACATAGCCGCTCGTGTCTTTTGTCAGGCACAGACGAACAATTACATGGCAAAGGGATATTTGCAGGCATCCTCAAATCTGCCGGAAAACAGAGCCCTTGCCATGTCAAATTCCGGTGCTATTCCCCGCTAAGTTCCATACCAAAGATGAAACCGAAGGATGAGGAAAAGCTATGGAAAGCTGTGATTATTTCAAGAGTTACGATATACATAACACATGCGCTGCGCTTGGTGCGGAATAATTTGACTACCGCACGTAGGCAAAAAGCATCCATAGGATGATGATTACGGACAATACGGCGGAGGCGATGGCGATATTCCGGTGGAAAGCCCGGGAGGAGGCAAGCGCGTCTCCAGTCAGATTCTGACCCGAGATCCACAACCCGCAAATCAATGTGGACAGAAGCAAAATAATATCCAGAATGGCTACGATGATGACAATTGTTTTCATGTTTCATTCTCCTTTTTTGTAGCAGGGGATGCCAGAAGCACATCCACCAGTTTGTTTAGTATTTCGTCGCGCTGCGTTTTTTCAAAGAGGTCGTAACCGGTATAGTTATGGAATGCCATACGGCGGATCAATGCACATTGCAGGCCTGCAATCAGCATGAAGGAGAGAAGGCGAAGCTCCCGCTCATCCCTGTCAGGCAGTATGGAACGCATCAGGGGAAGCAGCATTTGGGGGACCTCCGTGTCTCCCTGCGTGACCGCAAACTCCAGCGATACCTTTGTAAACTGGTAGTAACTGATCACCATATCCGACATCTGCCGGAGCATATCCTTGAGCCTGTTCACTGGGTCTGTTTCACCATCCGGCGGCATAAGCCACCTTCCGGCTTCTTTTTGCATGATTTCATCCACCGCCGCATGGATCAAATCATCCTTTGAGCCAAAATAGTAGCTGATCAGGGCAGCATTTACATTGGCACGAGCGGCAATTTGCCGAACCGTCAGGCTGCGGGGGTCCTGCGTTTCCCGCATCAGTGATATTGCCGCTTCCATTAGCGCTTGCTTGGCATCCTCATTGCGCGGAATGGGAGCACACTCCTTTCTCTTGTTTAAATGTGATTTAAACGTGTTTAATAATACCCGGTTGAAGATCATTTGTCAACCCACTTTTTCGATTTATTTCAATATTTTTTCCCATTGATTTTTTATTTTGCAGTTGTATAAAACACTTAACACCTTTTCCTTTTGTGCTTGAGTAGAGAAATTTTTAAAAAGGGATTGACAAAAAATGTGCTGCAGGATATAATGCAAACAAACGTTCTCATATGGAGGAATTACGTATGATGCAGCAAAATTTTCAAATGTGGCAGGACAGAGAGCGAAAGGCAATGGCATACCGGGGCTGGCTGGTACAGGCCCGGCTATCCGCCCGCATGACCCAGACGCAGGTGGCGGATGCCTGTGGCATATCAAAGAGCGCATATCAAAAATATGAGTATGGACAAAGAACTCCAAGGAAAAGCAAGCGGGAAGAGCTTCAAAAAGTTCTGGCTCTCCATTCTTCTGGTTTCGACATGGCGCAGGAGGAACAATAATATGCTGAGTTGGCTCAAATACTGGCTCGATCAAAAGAAAATGCTTCGCAGGCAGATGCAGTACCTGCAATACAGCCGCTGGGAACGCAGGAATCAACCGGCGTTTGTGCATCGCAAAACCCGCTGGTCCATGGTGAAGACACTGTAACGAGAATTCGCCGTATCACCGGCTATGTGATGTGTACACTTGTGTACACTGAACCGCAAGAGTAGCGGCAAAGCCGAGGAGAAACGGGAGAGGGTAAAGCATTCTCTGTAACCGGCATTGCGGGAAGGGATGAAATCAGGTATAATGCAGGGGAGGATGAGGCTGAATCGTTGTATGGTCATCCGGGCGAAAGGAGCCGCTTTCGTGAAATATCTTCGACGGTTTGTATGGTACCTGGCCACCAGGCTTATGCTGGTTTGTGCTTTGCTTGGGCTGATGACGGTGGCGTTTTACTATTCCATGAACGCGACCAATATATATATTGTATTAAAGGACGGTATGGCCAAACGAGCCCAGGTGATCATGATGGGGGAAGAACCTCAGGACCTGACCAAGTATTTTCAAAACAGCTTCCTGGACCGGGATGAGCCATTGCTCCTGGCTTCAAAGGGAAGTTCGCCCTATATCCACTATACGGTTCGCGGTATCGATCACCGGCTTGAGATGGAGTGGATGTGGTGTTGGCCCTGGGAGCCCACGGCCAGAGCGGACGTCACCGAAAGAATTCCCCGCATCGACGGGCGTGTGAAAAGCGAAAGCCGGGAAGCGCTGCAAAAAGCCGGGGGTGAAGAAAGCTTGAACCCGCCCAGATGGCAAAGCGCCAAATACCGAGCGGTGTTGACCAGGGAAAATGGACAGTGGAGAATTAAGAGCCTGACGTTGCTGGAACTGATCAATGACTAGAGTGAATGCCCCGGCCTATATAGGATTGGCCGGGGCATTTTTTGTGCTTTCAGGTTGCCTGCATGTCAGTAACCTAGTGTTTCTTCCACCAGCAGCACGGTAATCTTTTTCCCTTTGGGAGGCCTTGACAGAGCAACAGTAATACGGCACATGCAGTCATCGCCGCAATCCTTGGGTTTGCATATTCCCCCTCGGGCGCAGGGCGTATCCAGCGAAAGCCGCCTGGCATTGGGCGGGCAGGCATGCTCCTTGATTCTGGCAATGGCGGTATTCAAGCCTCCATCCACCAGCTTGGAATGGCTGATGACAAGGTACACCTGCTTGGGCCCGTCAAACATGGCGGCCACACGGTTACCTGTTCCATCAATGTTCACAAGCTGCCCGTCTCTGGTGACGGCGTTGGTGGATGCCAAATAGACATCAGCCAGCCGTGCCTTGGCGCGGGCGGCAGGACCATCTTCCTTGGGCACATCCCAATGCCATGTCACCTCATGGCCGCTTGCCCTCAGGGCCGGCACCACATTAAGCTCCCGAATGGTCATGGAGCCGCCCACTCCGACAGAAGCGTCTGCGGGAATATGAGACAGTAAAAACCCCCTGGCTTCCTGTGCCGTTTCCAGCGGCACCACCTCAAAACCCCGGCCGCGCATTTGGGAAATGACTTGTTGAATGAATTCTTGCATGTCAATCACCTTTCCAATAGAATAGGCCAGGATTCATTGGCCTTGCTGTTTGCTGGTCAGTGCTGTCAGTTGGCGGGAATGGCATCCTGTACAGCGCCAATCCCTTCCACATATGGATGAAGGGGAAAAGGCGTATCCCCCTGGATGCGCTCCACCACGGCTTGGGCTTCATCCCCTGTGACCAGATAGGGCTGGAAATTGTTTTGAGGCTGAGTGCTGCTGGTATGAACTGAAATGATGTTCAACTGCTGGCTTTTGAACGCACCATTTTCAAAACAGAGTGTCACCTGGGCGATATAAGCTTGCAGGCTGCGTGGATTGAGCTTCATATTGCCGCCAAAGCTGAAATTGCCGATGCTGTAGAGGATAAGGCGATTCTTGTAGTTTTCAACACCCTGCACCACATGGGGATGGGTGCCCACCACCAGGTCTGCACCGCTTAGTATGACTTCATGGGACGTTAGCCTTTGCTTTTTGTTGTGAACGAATGAATATTCCCATCCATAATGAAAGTTTACGACCACAAACTGGCAGTTTTCCTCGGTCTTGAGGGAAGCGATTTTTTTATTCAGCTTTTTTCCCAATGTGGCATACTCGGTTATGTTTATGCCTAAAAACGCGATGCGGATGCC
Organism: Bacillota bacterium; assembly: GCA_023415145.1. Lineage (GTDB taxonomy): Bacteria > Bacillota > Clostridia > Christensenellales > Aristaeellaceae > JAEWAH01. The sequence goes on from JAEZLW010000084.1 coordinate 24,461, forward strand.
GCTCTTTTCCAGAATGTAGACTTCCTCGGTGTGGCAGTAAGCAATTCCAGCCGTATTCAGGTTGTCTTTTGTGCTTTGTAAGCCTGTTTTTCCGTAGTCATCGGTATGGTTATTGGAGAGGTTGACCATGTCCACACCGCTTAAGGTCAATATTTCCGTAAATGAGGCAGGGCCCCTGAAGCGGTAGGTCTGCTTTTTGTTTTCACCTTTGGCGCTGTCTGCCAGCACGCCTTCCAGGTTCACAACCGTCCAGTCATCTTGAAGAAATATGTCTCGAACCTTTTCCAGCGGGTATTCCATTCCGAGCTCTTTGATATAGGAATCGAAGGAACCTTTACGCTCCCGCAGATATTCCTGGCTGCCCAGTGTGCAGTCTCCCGCAAAGGAGAGGGTAATCGTTACTTCATCGGCCAAGCCGGAAGATATCAGGAGAAGAAGCGCAATCAGCAAGGTAAGGACAAACTTCATGAGAGCCTCCGTGATTGTTTATTCTGCCGGTATAGGAGGCAGCAGCGCACCTGCACCCTCCTCATAGGCGGGAAGGAGAAATGGTGTATCCTGCTGCACCTTTATCAGCACTGGCTCCGCCTTTTTATGGGAAAGCAGGACGGGTTTGAAGGAGTTGCCGTTTTTACCCCCTGTGAACCGAATGGGATGCAAGGATGCCTGCATGCTTTTTAATCGGCTACCTTCCAGGGAAAACATGATCCTTGCGATTAGCGCATCAGTATCCCGCGGGTTGTGATTGCCGCCGAATACACAATTGCCAAGACTGTAGAAGATTAGCCGGTTCTTGTATATCTCTATGCCCTGCACAACATGTGGGTGATGGCCGGCTACCACATCAGCGCCAGCATCTATAAGGAAGTGCGCCATATCCCGCTGCAGGCCATTGTGCTTTGAAGCGTATTCCTGCCCAGCATGCAGGGAAAAGAGAATGATCTGGCAGCCAGCTTCTTTCAGCAGAGCAATCTGCGCAACAACAGTCTCCTTTTTATGCTCTGTCAGGCTGCCCCGGATTCCAGCCAGGCCTATCTTGCCTTGGTCTGTCTTATAAACGCACAGCCATTCATTTCCCGCATAGGCAACGCCATGCTGTTCAAGCGTTTCAAGGGTGGCATCCCTGCCGGCTTTTCCGTAATCATCAAAGTGGTTGTTTGACAGATTCACAGCTTCTACGCTTCCCAGCGTCAGTATCTGTGCAAAAGAGGCAGGCCCGCGGAATGCAAATTCCTTTTGGGTATTTTCCCCCTGGCTGTTATCGGAAAGCACACCTTCCAGATTAACCAGTGTAAGATCGTCCTGGGATAGCAGAGAAAACAAATCAGAAAAAGGGTAGTAAAGCCCGTTTTTTTGTACTGTTTTATAAAGACTGTCTGCCTTCTTGCTGGCTGATTCCGTACCTCCCAGCGTACAGTCTCCTGCGACGGTTACCGTAAGCACGGCGGGAGAATATGCTTCATCTGTTACCAGGTAATCCGAAGCGAAGGAAGGGGGTGCCTGGCTGGCGGAAAAGGATGCATGCTCGGCCAAGGCTGGGCATATGAAAAGAATAAGGACAAGACGTAAGATGAACCTTGTAAGGGACGCGCCCATGAACCCCTCCTGACGAACGGATGGGAAGATTATACCATATCCAAAGGAAAATGAACAGGCGGAATGATGGGCAGCAAGATTACGGCAATGGATAAATGCATTGGATATATCATGACGGTAATGAAAAAAACGTCCGGCTGCTCTGTTTCGGGCTACGGACGTTTTTTGCCGGTCAGGAAATTGGACGTTTCCCATGAATATCATCCGGCTGTTTGTGCTACAGTCTTCATATGGAACGTTTTTGAACGGACTTTCGGCCGTGGTATATTTATAGAAAATCCTTTAGCTGTTGCACGTTTTCTTCTTCAAACGCCAGCAGTCTTTTCATCAGGTTTCTTATGTCATCCTCGGCATCCTCATACCTTTTCAGGTTTTTGGTGGCATCCAGTATACCCATGTTGCTTCCTATGATCAACATCTCGGCCACATGGGATGGTGTTGTGTCCCCTGCTGTCTGAATCCGGACTGAAATATATGTTTTAATCTTGGAACAGGTGCTGATCCCTTTTTCATCATAACCATTTTTGTTCAGTAGTTCCTTGGCTTCAGAAAAGATGCTTCGGTATTCATCCAATTGGGCGGACAGGTGTGTTTTAAAGTCATCGTCCTCTACAATGTTGATCAATTGGTCAATGGTGATAACGCCCATTTGCGCATTTTGGTAGATAAAGTTTAAAAGCTCCGCGTTTGCATTCATCTTGACAGCACTCCCTTCGCAAGGCAGTATGCACAGGTGTGAAATGACGTATTCCAAGAAAAAACGCCTGTCTTGACAAGCTTCCTTGATGTGAGACAGAGGCGCTTTTTCAGTTTACATCTCATACTGGCTGTGCTACACTAACGCTGCATGAATCATGGCAACATGATGGCATTTAGAGCTTATGAGATACAGGATTTGTTTGGTTTTTGCAGAATGCCGAAATGAAGAAGGATATGAAGATGGTTAGAAAATGGATCGTGCTGTTTGCTTTAATTGCTGCTTTGCTAAATGGAATCCAATCAGCTTCCGCGTGTACAATATTCAATGTGTCCGGGAACGGGATGATGCTGGTTGGGAACAATGAAGATCACGATGATCCGAATGGAGAGGTTCGTTTTGATCCTGCTTCCGAAGGGAAGTATGGCAAAATAACATTCGTGTTCGGGCCTTTTACCCAGGGCGGTATGAATGAGCATGGTCTTTTTTTTGATTTCTACGCTGCTGCTGATTTCAAAATGTGCCCGCTGATTCCGGGGCAGCTGCTGCCATCCGGCGAAATGCCCGAGAAAGATCCAACCCTGGAAGAAATGTGGAAAATCTACACGCAGTATGATGTTGCGAGCAAAAAAATGCTGGAAACATGCGCAACGGTGGAAGAGGCCATCAGCTTTTATCAGCGGTATTATGAAGGAACCTTTGGATACGGGTATGCAATGGTTGCAGATAAAACAGGCGTCTCAGCAACCCTTACCTGGGATTGGGAGCAAAACCAGATGCGCGTGACACGCAAGAATGGAAACTTTCAGGTGACAGGCATCGGAAGCAAATACATATACCCCCTGTTCAATGCGGGCAAATATGAGGTGTCTGTGGATTTTTTCAGAGAGACACTAAAGAAAACATCGATAGATATGACAGCTTATTCCAACATTTACGACTTGCAGCAGGGGATCATTTATCTTTACAATCAGGGTGACTTTGATCATGTTGTGCAGCTTGATATAAAGCAGGAGCTTGCCAAAGGAAGTTATTCAATTTACCTGAAGGATTTGTTTGGCGTAATGAAGCAGTGACATAAAGACGGCTGTATATTACAAAAGAGAAGGTAAGAATTTGTGAAGATCAGGTATATGTGGTCTTTGTGTTTAGTGCTGATACTTTTGCCATTATGGCAATTTCATGCCCATGCCCAATCCCTTACTGATGAATCGCTCATAGCTGGCGTGGATAGAGTTATCACAGCCAACATCAAGCAAAACGGAGTACCTGGTGCTGTTATGAGCATCGTTCGAGAAGGCAGGATCATCGCCCTGAAGGGTTATGGCTTTGCTGACGTGGCGAACAAGATCGTACCAGATCCTGCCGGGACGGTTTTTCGTATCGCATCCGTATCCAAGCCTATCACCGCCGTTGCCGTAATGCAGCTGGTTGAACAGGGGAAGCTGGATCTGGATAAGGACGTCAATAAATACCTTAAGAGTTTTCGGATACCGGATACATATAAGGAGCCTATTACCTTAAGGCATATCCTTCGCCATACGACAGGTTTTGATGAGACGGGTGAATATGGGCTTGCCACCTATGATCTTAATCATCAACTGCCGCTGGCGGAAATGATGAAAATCGGATTGCCCTTTCGGATACGCGCACCGGGAGAGGTGACGCAGTACAGCAATTATGCATATTCACTTGCGGGACTGATTGTGCAAAACGTAAGCGGTATGCCGTTTGAAAAGTATGTCCAAGAAAATATTTTCAAGCCGCTATCCATGAATAACACCAGTTTTCTGCCCACTCCCGATGTCAGGGAGCACATGGCCAAAAGCTATTATACAAAGAATGGGCAGCTAGAATTGAATTCATTAATCAACATAGGCGTCAGGCCTTCCGGTTCTATCAATTCCACAGCGGAGGATATGGCCAAATTCATGCTTTCCCAACTAAATGCCGAGGATGGTATGGCTATACTTAAGCCTGAAACCAAGAAGCTGATGCAGTCTCAGCAATTTTATGACTATCCTGGCTTCGAGGGTTATGGGTTTGGTTTATATCAAACAGCGGGTGGACTGGAGCATATGGGGTCTCTAAACTGTTTTAACGCATATATGCTTCTAGATCCTTCTTCTAATGTTGGCATATTCATTGCCATCAACATTGGCTCTGATTCATTTCAGTTTAGTATAGCCCATGCGCTGAAAAAGCTTGTCATCCAGGAAAATGATGCGTTATCCATTGACATGAAACAAGGGGCTGCTGTTTCTTCCAAGTTTGACGGAAATTATATCGGCTTGCGTTCGCCTCAACAGTCCTTTGCCAAGCTGTTTAGACTTCTTCCAGGCAGCACCACCCCGCTTACCGTAGAGGCTATGGGCATGCAGTTGCGGATTGGAACGGTCATGTACCGTCCTGTCGATAAAGATTTGTATCAAAGCTTGGACAAGTCGCACTTTGTCTATTTCGAAAAAGACAGCGGTGGCAGGGCTTGCATGGTCACATCAAACGGCATGGGCTTTATAGGCGTTCCGTGGCATGATGATTCTTTGCTGAATGGTATAATGCTCGTTTTCTTCTTTGTACTTTTTCTCTCAATCTTTATCACTAGGCTATTTGTTCGCAAAAGGTATAGGAAAACAGGCAAGATCAACAAGGATAAGCCAGGAGCGTTTGTAACAGCCTTCTTTTTGGGGAGCACACTGTTCCTGGTGCTGTTGTTCTTTGTTTCAGCCAATTATTTCGATTTCATCCGCTCCATATTACCGCATCAAGCAATGCTTTTCTTCTCTAACCTCTCGGCGATGGGATTGCTGTTTTCCATGTCCGTCATGGTCATAAATGCTGTAAAAAAGAAATATGGACCGATATCAAGGATAGGATCTACCATATATGTAATGACAGGGTGTGCGTATCTTTTGTTCTTGTCGAACTGGAATCTGATTGGATGGAAACTATACTGACAGAGGCAATTTTAATACGGAAATGCCGGTGTTATCTCAGGCATTTCCATAAGCCCAGGCCAGGTGCATCCACATAATAGATTTCTTCACCATCCGGAAGGGTATTCCAGCCATTCTTCAGCACATGGGAATCATATCGGCTCATGGCTTCCCGCACGTCCATATGTTTGAAGCCCACACTTTCAACTTCTTCCTTGGTCAAAAGCTTGGGGTCGGTGGCATAGGTAATCGTAAAACGCCCATCTGATGAACCATGGATCAGGTGGGCCGAAACCATCAACAGGTCTTTAAAAGCACCCTGCCTGTACAAATCAAGAATGCGCCGGGTGCCCGTATAGCCGTAGGCACGGATAGCCCGGTCCACTTCCTCATTTTCACCAAAGGTTTGTATACCTGGTGCGAGAATAACCAGTTCCCCGCCGTCGGCGACGATCATCCGTAAGCGGTAGATGGCTTTGTTACCCACCCAGGTGGAGCGGTATTCTTCCGGGTCCATGTAGGCGACCACCTTTTGGGCAGGGCGGTCCACATAGTTGATATTGAGCTCCTGGGACAAAGACACCGCCTGTTCAAAAGCGTCCCGCTGATCACCGATATACAAACCGTGAAGGTTCACATCATCTCCGTCTTTATTGACCACGGTCAGGATATAGATGAGGGGCAAATCGCGCAAGAACCGCTCTTGGGCATAATCAAAAACGTTTCGCACAGGGGCGTGATCGTTTCCAAGCGCTGCTTCGGCACCGCAGACGGCACCCAGCATATGGGTTTTGTTGATCATTTGCCTGCCGCCAACGCCAACAAATATGTTTTTGCTGTAGTTTGCCATGCCCGCTACTTCATGGGGCACCACCTGGCCGATGGACAGGATCAAATCATAAGCGCCCGTAAGCAGCCTTCTATTGACCTCCACACTGATATCCGTTTCAAACAGCCCGTTGGATACACGGTTTACAAACTCAGAGGGGACAGTTCCCAGTTTCACCGTATCGGTGCGCCAGTGATGGCTAAGGAAGCGTTCCGGCGGGATATCGCCGAACATACGCTTGATTTCTTCCGCTGTCATGGTCACATGGGTGCCGGTGGCGGGAAGGATATCCACCTGAGCATGTGCGCACAGTTTGTGGTATAGTATTTGTGTTATTGTTCCGGCCATGGAATAATAGCGGGTGATATCCGGCGGGATGATGAGTATATTGTTGAGTGTAGAATGCTGCATCAGCAACTGGGAAAGGCACCCGGAGACTTCTTCCATGGAGATGCAGCGTTCTTTCGACGCAATGGCAATCGTATTCATCGTATGCTCCTTTGCGGGACATTTGCTCCATTATACACGAAACTGCCTGTGCAAAGCAAAGAAATTGAAAGTTTATATCAAAATACGGAAAGAATAGGGAAGGACCTAATGCACCCGGATCATGAAAATAGGATTGACAAGCATGGCGGATACTGCTATTTTGAAATGTAGAAACGCAAAGGAGGAAACGGTTTTGCTGGACATTGCCATTGTGGGCGGCGGTCCCGCCGGCTGGTCTGCAGCCATCACAGCCAGGATGCGCAACCAGGAGGTATGTGTGTTTTCGCCGATTGAGGATAGCACCTGGCTATACAAGGCGGAAAAGGTGGAAAATTATCCGGGCATGCCTGGCATCAGCGGGAAGAAAATGCTGAATGCGTTTGAACAACAGGCCATTGATATGGGTGCTGTCCTGCAAAGGGCGGTGGTGCGGCAGATCATGGAAAATGGAGATTGCTATATGCTGCTGGCAGAGAACGAAGTCATTGAAGCCAGAACAGTGATCCTTGCCATGGGTGCCGCCAGGCCCAAGCCACTACCCGGGGAAGCGGAGTACCTGGGCCAGGGTGTGAGCTATTGCGGTACCTGTGACGGCATGTTCTACCGTGGCAAGAAGGTGGCTGTGCTATCCAGTGGAGAACAGGGTTTGCATGAGGCGAATTTCTTGGCCGATCTGGCGGAAGAACTGATTTACTTTCCGCTGAAAAGGCATGATACGAAAGGTCTGGATGGCCGTGTGAAGTTCTTCAACGAAAAACCTGTCGGGATTCAGGAGGCGCAAGGCGGCCTGGTGGTCGTCACCGAAAAAGGAGCATATGATGCGGCAGGCGTGTTTGTTTTCCGTCCCGCGGTGGCCATTGACCAATTGCTGCCGGGCTTGAAAACGGAAGGTGCTTTCATCCCCGTCAACCGTTTTATGGAAACCAATCTGCCAGGCATCTATGCCGCAGGCGACTGCACTGGACATCCGCTGCAAATTGCCAAGGCTGTGGGTGAAGGCAATATCGCGGCTATACGCGCGTCGGAATACCGCCCAAATCGCTGAAGTATGTTTCTCGGGATGTTTTTGATCGTCCGATGCGTTTTTTAGTAGCAGCATGCTTTTTTGAAACCGGACATTAAAAAGCTTCAACGGGTTTTCACGCCCGGGGAGGAGACCTATGAAAAAGAGTATCAGTTTTCTTGTCATTTTGGCCTTGATGATTGCGGTGATGACACTGCCCGCATCAGCTCAGCCGCTTGCTTTGGCACAGCCCCTGGCAGGGGAAGCAGCTTATCCTGACGGAAGCACGGTGGATAACGCCAAGTTCCTGCTGACTTACGCCTATCCGCAGATTGTACCTGAGACGGATGCGGACAATCACATCAATACTTACTATCAGGAAGTGCAGTCTGAGCTTCTTCAGGCAACGGATACCATTCTAATTGATCAGGATGTCGGGGGTATGGATGCGGAGATTTCTGCTTACATGCATGTCAGTTATCAAGTGACCGCCAATACCGACGACTTTTTCTCTGTCGTACTCTCCCAGGAGGAGTTCATGGGCGTAGCAGAAGCCCAGACCATTGCGGCCAACGTGTTTGCCAGAACGGGGGACAATGCGGGCGGCCTCGTCACGCTGCCGGTTGTGTTGGGTATCTCGGATGAGGATGAGCTTTTCGCGACGAATCTCATCGATACGGCATACCGGCTGGTGTGGGACATTATCGTAGAGCAGATGCAAACGGGAACTGTGGAGTATTTTGAAGAACTGATACAGGAAAACCTTTTTGCGGAGTTTTACCCGGAAAGCGATTTCTACTTGGATGATCAGGGAAATATCGTATTTTTCGTACAGCCATCCACCATTGCCAGCGGCGCGGCGGGACTTTTGACATTCCCGTTTTCACCGGCGGAGCTGATAAGTGAAATGCCCAGGAACTGAACAGATATTGCGTTTGCCCAAATATTCTATCATTGAAAGGAAACCCATGCACCATTGAAGTGTATGGGTTTCAGACTATCAACAAACCCCGGGAGGTATTGGAGGGCCGAAGCCCTCCAATCTAAGATCGAAAATCAGCGACATGTGCGGTGATTTTCGCAGGAATTTCGAAGAAATTCCTACCTTGCCCGAGCAAACGGCCGCAAAAACCGTAGGTTTTTGCAGTGTGGCGAGGGATAAGCCTCGACAAAGTGGCGTATGCCTCTTTGTCGATACGCAGAAACCCATGCACCATTGAAGTGCATGGGTTTACATTTGCTGCGCCGTTAAGCTTCGCCAAACAATACTTACTTGATTTCCTCTTTTCGGTGTTGGTTTTCGCTTAAAAGCTTCGTCAGCTCTTCCATGAAGCTGGAAATATCGGTAAACTGGCGGTAAACGGAAGCAAAGCGCACGTAGGCCACTTCGTCCAGCTTTTTCAGTTCCTCCATCACCATTTCCCCAATTTGGCGGGTAGTAACCTCTGCTTCCATCGTATTGTACACGCTTTGCTCAATACGTGTGACAATTGCGTCAATCTCCCCAAGGGAAACGGGACGTTTTTCACAGGCGTGGACGATGCCGTTGCGGATTTTCTGGCTGTCAAAGGGCTCTCTGCGCTTGTCTTTTTTGACAACCAGCAGGGGAACCAATTCAATTTTCTCATACGTTGTGAACCGGCGCCCGCATTGCATGCATTCCCGGCGGCGGCGTATGCTGTTGCCGTCCTCGGTTGGGCGGGAATCAATCACCTTGCTGTCGGGGCAGCTGCAATATTGGCATCTCATGCAATCTCTTCCTTCGGGACGGTATTACCGTCATTGACATTTTCTATATTATATCCCAATCCCTGAAGGACGTAAAGGGTAACACGGACTGTTTTCGACAAAATGTATGGAACATTTCATTGATCACAAATCATCTATGTTTACCAGAATCACATCATCCCCGATTTTGCAGATTCTGTTCCAGGGTATAACGATGCCGCACTTTTCGCCTCTAAGCATCGACAGCATATTGAAGTCTCCCGGAACGACGATGGCTGTGACCGTGCCATCATTTTCGCAGAACTCGATATCCATCACCTTACCCAGGCGGCGGCCGTCGCAGGTATTTACCACGTCCTTGGTGCGCAGTTCCGATAAGCTCACGGGCATGCACCTCCCTTCCATACATTTATGCGAAAGGGAGGGGAAAGTTGCGGGGGAATGGGCATTCCAGCATACGGTTTCATGACGGAGAATGCGGTTATAGCGAAACACCACCCAAACGAAGGGTGGTGTGTAAGGCCGAGAGGAAATGGTGTGAGCTATTGATAAACGCGCACAACGTCAACTCAGCGTATCACATTTGCTGCACCTGCACATGCTTTCGCATGTGGAGCAGCGCGTTTTTTTCAAGCCGTGATACCTGGGCTTGGCTGATGCCGATTTCGTTGGCTACTTCCATCTGCGTGCGGCCTTCGAAAAACCGGAGCCTCAAAATGCGCTTCTCTCTATCGTTCAAGCGCCGCATGGCTTCCTTGATGGTGATTTCCTCGAGCCAGGCCTCGTCAACGTGTTTGTCGTCCTTCACTTGGTCCATGATATAAATGGCGTCACCGCCATCGTTGTATACAGGCTCAAAGAGGGATACTGGGTCCTGAATGGCTTCCAGGGCGAACACTACATCTTCGCGTGGGATGTGCAGCTCGGCGGCCAGCTCGGTGACGGTGGGCTCCCGGTTCAGTTGCCCGGCCAGGCGGTCCCTTGCTTGCAGCGCCTTGTAAGCGATGTCCCGAAGCGACCTGGAGACACGGATGGCGTTGTTGTCCCGAAGATAACGGCGGATTTCGCCAATAATCATGGGTACTGCATACGTGGAAAACCTGACGTTTTGGGTCACATCAAAGTTGTCCAGGGCCTTGATCAAGCCTATGCAACCAACCTGGAACAAATCGTCCACGTTCTCGCCCCGGTTGGTAAAGCGCTGGATCACACTCAAGACCAAACGCAGATTCCCGCGGATAAATTCTTCCCGGGCCGCCTGATCACCGCTGTGGACCAGTGGGAAAAGTTGGCGCATGCGTTCATTGTTCAAAACGGGCAAAGAGGATGTGTCTACGCCGCAGATTTCTACCTTTCCTGTTGCCATACCGCATTCCTCCACGATTCCGGATGAATGCAGTATGAGCCCTAGTAAGGGGTTTTATGCCGTGCGACAAACTAACTGCTGATG
>JAEZLW010000160.1 GCA_023415145.1 Bacillota bacterium
CATCAGCCCCTTCGACTCCAATGCCCGGCGGCATACCTCCTTCTCCTCCCTGGACGTGGCGCCCATGCTGGAGGATGACGCGGCCTTTGTGATCAACATGGAGGAAGTGCGCATCGATACCTACCGCGCCAGCGGCGCGGGCGGCCAGCACGTCACCCGAACCGACTCTGCCGTGCGCATGACCCATATCCCCACAAACACAGTCGTCCAGTGCCAGAACGAGCGCAGCCAGGTGCAAAACAAGGAAATGTGCCTGAAGATGCTCAGAAGCAAGCTTCTGGAACTGCGCGAGCGGGAAAAGGAAGAAAAGATGGCCGACATCAAGGGCGAAATGAAGAAGATTGAGTGGGGCAGCCAGATCCGCAGCTACGTCTTCCAGCCCTATGCCATGGTGAAGGACCACCGCACCAACTACGAATCCGGCAACGTGGACTATGTGATGAACGGAAACCTCTCCGGCTTTGTCACCGCTTACTTAAAAATGCAGTAAGAAACGCCAGGGGGGACTTTTGAAAAAAGTCGTCCAGCCGGCTCAATCGGCACCGTAGTCACTGCCGTTCCCACGGCTTGTTTCGCCGGACTCCTCGGCCTGGCCTGATGCCCCCACAGGGGGCGGCCAGGCTCTGGAGCCCTGGACCCCTTCAAAAACTCCTCATAGGATATGAGCATATGAAAAAGACGGTTCAGGCCGCAGGTGGTATCGCATTCTCCCTGATCCTTCTCCTCGGCCTTTTATGTGGGGTCGTTCTTGCAGTTGCTGGAAACGCAAAAACAATGAACACCCTGTTCCTCCGCCACGCAGACACAAGTATCACCGGGGTGGATATTCAGGAATACCCTGGCCTGGCCGAAAAGATCACGGATTACCTTGTCGGCCACGGGGATACTTTTCAAACCACATTATCCGTTCACGGGCAAACAAAGGAGGCTTTCTCAGAAAAAGAACTCCTTCACATGCAGGATGTGAAAAGCCTCTTTACCCTCTGCCGGTCTGTATTTCTTTTTTGCACATTGATCGTTGGCGTATGTCTTGCACTATCGCTGTTCCGCATGAAATCAATGCTTCCCCTGCTCAGCCGCAGCTATCTCTGTGTCAGCCTGTTCATCACAGTGCTGGGCACAGCCCTGGCCGTCTGGGCGGTTATCGATTTCCACAGCCTGTTCACTTTGTTTCATCGTTTGTTTTTCACCAACGACCTTTGGCTTTTGAATCCCAAGCAGGATTTGCTTGTGCAATTGATGCCTACGTCATTCTTTGTGGAATATGCGGCCCGAACTGGGCTGTTCTGGTTTATGAGCGCGGCTCTTGCCTGTCTTATCTCCCTACTGTACCTGAAAAGAAGGAAACGACAAGCATGACCTATGAATCAGCCTGCCGGGAGACTGCCGCCTGCCTTGCAAGCAAGGAATCAGTGCGCATTTTAGCCTTGGAAACCTCCTGCGATGAAACAGCTGCCGCCATCGTAGAAAACGGACGCAGTATTATCAGCAATGTTGTGTTCTCCCAAATTGACCTGCATGCGCTATACGGCGGCGTAGTGCCGGAAATCGCCAGCCGCGCCCATGTGGAAGCCTGTGACCGGGTAATCGACCAGGCACTTACTGAAGCAAACATGACTCTTTCACAGATAGATGCCTTGGCCGTCACCCATGGCCCTGGCCTTGTAGGTGCGCTGTTGACAGGCGTAAGCTGCATAAAAGGCCTGGCTTATGCCGCCAGCCTGCCCTTGATCCCCGTAAACCACATCGAAGGCCACGTCAGTGCCAATTACCTTTCCCATCCGGATTTGAAACCGCCCTTTTTGTGCCTGGTGGTCAGCGGCGGCCACAGCCATTTGATCGAAGTAAATGATTACGGCGTTTACAATCTGCTGGGCCAGACTCAGGACGATGCTGCGGGAGAGGCCTTTGACAAGGCGGCAAGGGTGCTGGATTTGCCTTATCCAGGCGGCCCGCGCCTGGACAAGCTGGCGGAAGAGGGCAATCCTTTCGCTTTTTCCCTGCCCAGGCCCCACCCCGAAGGGCGCTATGATTACAGCTTTTCGGGCCTCAAAACAGCCTTCATCAATGGGGCCCACAAGCTTAATCAGCAGGGAAAGCCCCTGCCCAATGCTGACATGGCTGCAGCCTTCCGCATGGCGGTGGTATCCTCCCTGTGCGAAAAGGCGCTGCTGGCGGCAAATGAAACAAACGCTCCTGCCCTCGCGCTGGCGGGTGGCGTTTCCGCCAACAGCCTGCTTCGGTGCATGATGCAGGAGCAATGTGACAGTGCAGGCATCCCTCTGTACATGCCCAGGCTTTCCCTGTGCACCGACAACGCTGCCATGATCGCCAGCGCCGCCTATTACAGGCTGCTCAGGGGGGAAATCGCGGACTTGTCGCTGAATGCGCAACCGGCGCTGCGGCTGGTATAGTGCACATTGTTGTTACAAAAACCCCAATTCCTTGAACACAAACACAAACACAAAAATCGTAACCAGCGAGGCCCCCGTGGTGAAAGCCACAAGCTGCCCCGCCAGCTTCCCATCTGCCCCCATTTGCTGGGCCATGGTATAGCTGGAAACAGCGGTCGGCGACGCAAACAGCACCAGAAGGGCCAAAAGGGCTTCACCCCGGAATCCCAATACTGCCGCTAAAGGTAAAAAGATGCCAGGCACCAACACCATGCGGGCAACAAGCCCCAGGGTCAGCTGCCGGGCATTTTCCTTTATATCGGAAGCATGCAAAGATCCGCCCAGCGTCATAAGGCACAAAGGCGTCGCCACCGCGGACATATCCTTCACCGTTTTTCTGAAAAACGCAGGCAGCGGTACTTGCAGCAAAAGTACGGCCACCCCTAAAAGTGCGGCTATTACCAGCGGATTTTTGACTATGCTCAGTGCAATGTGCCTAGCGCTCACCCGGCCCATGCGGAAGTATTCCAGGATGAACACGGCCAGCGCATTGCTCAGCGGCACGAATACGCTCCCCAGCAGCGCTACGGAAGCGGCTCTCCCCTCCCCATACAGCGAAACGGCTATCGCCAGCCCAAAGATCAGAAAATTGCTGCGGATAATGGCCTGGATGATGGACGCACGCTTTTTGTCATCCTTTTCAAGCCTGGGAATCAGTATCATCGACAGGCCAAAAATCAACAGGACGCATGCGATGGTATAGCCCATCAGGCCGGGATTGAACGCCTGGTTCAAATCTACGGCATATAGGTTTTGAAACAAAAGAATCGGCAGGAAAATGCGAAATCCAATGGCATCCACCTTGCGCAGCATGGTTTCGTCCGCCATACCGCAGCGCCTGACGCCTACGCCTACCAGCATCATCAGCAATAGCGGAAGAACCACTTGGGCAGATACAATAAGGTTTTCCATTCGTCTCCCTCACTTCCCTGACGCATTCTTGATTCCTAAAGAGAAGCTTTCATTCCCTTGGCTTCCCGTAAGGCTTGAGCCCTCAAGTACAAAAACAACCCCAGCAGTACCACGGCGCCGCCTATGAGCAGCAGCGCACCGGGCCTTTCCTGAAACATCAAAAGCGCCCAAATCATGGCACCTACCGGCTCCCCCAGCAGAGCGAAGGATACCACATGGGCACTGACCATCCCCAGGGTATAGGTGAAGACCGCATGGCCCAGCAGCGTACAGCCAAGCACCAGACCGCCCAGATACCATACAGCAGCGCCGGGCAAATGAAAGCCACCGCCAACTGGCAGCAATAGGGCTAAAAAACAGGCCGTGGTCAGATATACAAACACGGTATAGCCCAGCGCAGGCATGCTTTTTCGGGCATGGCGACCACACAGCCAATGCCCAGCCATGGCCACCGCACCAAGCAAGGCCATCAGGTCTCCGCCGATATTCCCGCCTAAACCACCCAGGCTGTTGGCACCTATCAAAATCGCACCAAGCAGTGCCACCAGCGCCCCGGGTCGTGCTGATTTTTGCATTGGTTCCCGCAATAAAAGCCCGGAAAACGCCGCCACGAACAATGGCTGCGTGCAAACCAGCGCCACCGAAGCAAAGGTGCTTGTGCTTTCCAAGGATGTCATCCAGGTATAGTAGTGAAGCGCCAGAAAAACCGCGGCCAACACGCCGAAAAAAAGCTCCCGACCGGGTGCGCGAATCACCGCAGCCAAAGAGGAGCGCACTTCCCCTTCCCGCTTGCGCAGGGAAAAGGGCAGTAAAAGCAGCCCGGATAAGAGCATGCGCAAAAAGGCAACCGTTACAGGGGTAGCGTCCTGTATAAGTGCAGCCTTTACCAGCGGCCCGCTGTAGGATACCATCACAACGCCCAGGATCACCAGAAGATAGGCTTTCTTTTGTGAGGCAGGCATGAATAAGCTCCCTTCAGTCTTTTACATAAGCTGTATGCGTTTATTGTTAAAAAAGATTTTGCGTCTGTGGGCACGACCAAAGGGCTTTCCGATCGACCTTTGGAAACCTTCGGACGCCGTTTACTAACAATTACAATGGCATACCTGCTATCTGTTTTTCTCTTAATCAACGTACAGCAAAAAGCATTACCCTTTGTTTATCTCCTATAAAGTTTTCTGGGGGTGGGTGCGGGAGGGATCTTCTTTTTCAAAAGAGGTCCCTCCCGCTATACCTTTTCGGTTCCTTCGTTCTCCCTCTCCCGCCGGTTAAGCCAGACCATGAGAACGGCGATGTCCGCCGGGGACACGCCGGGGATGCGGGCTGCCTGGCCAAGGGAGCGGGGGCGCTGATTGTTCAGCTTCTGCCGGGCCTCGATGCGCAGGGCGTCCATCGCAAGGTAGGGAGCATTGGCCGGCAGCAGCGCGTTTTCCATGGCACGGGCTTTGGATAATTGGGATTCCTGCTTGCGCAGGTAGCCGTCATACTTGACGGAGATTTCTGCCTGCTCCGCTGCGGCGGGAGAAGCGGTTTGAAGCTCCGGCACAAGGGACATCATATGGGCAAACGTAACCGACGGGCGGCGCAATAGCTCCTCTCCCGTAAGCGTTCCCAAGCAGGGCGGCTCGCCGAGTGCAGCCAGCAAGTCCTCCCGCTCCCGGGTCGGCGGCAGGGTGATGGCGGCCAGCTTTTCCCGAAGAGCCTTCGTCTCCCGCGCCTTTGCTTCCGCGTGGCGCATCCTTTCCTCGCTTGCAAGACCCGCCTTGCAGCCAAGCTCCGTCAGGCGCAGGTCGGCATTGTCCTGGCGCAGATACAGCCGGTGCTCGGCGCGGCTGGTCATCATGCGGTAGGGTTCATCGGTGCCCTTGGTCGTGAGGTCGTCCGCCAGCACACCGATATAGGCCATATCCCGGGTAATGATCAGCGGTTCCTTCTCTTTCAATTTCAGCGCAGCGTTGACGCCGGCCAATAGGCCTTGGGCGGCAGCCTCTTCATAACCGGAGGTGCCGTTGACCTGCCCGGCGAAGAATAAACCGGGGATGGACAAAGACTCCAGCGTAGCAGTAAGGCACCTGGAATCAATGCAGTCGTATTCGATGGCGTAAGCCAGCCTGGTCAATATGGCATTTTCCAGTCCGGGCACGCTGCGGTACATCAGCCACTGCACATCCTCCGGCAGGCTGGAGGACATGCCCTGCACGTACCATTCAAAGCTGTTTAAGCCTTCCGGCTCCAAAAACACCTGGTGCCGGTCCTTGTCGGCAAAACGGTTGATCTTATCCTCAATGCTGGGGCAGTACCGGGCACCCGTACCCTTGATGTCGCCCCTAAACATGGGTGCGCGGTGCAGGTTCTCCCTAATGATTTGGTGCGTGCGCTCGTTGGTCCACGTAAGATAGCACTGCATCCGGTTGGAAAGCGGTTTATCTGTGAGAAAAGAAAAGGGCGTCACCGGTTCGTCACCGGGCTGCGGCTCCATTTTGGAAAAATCGATGGACCGCACATCCACCCTGGCCGGCGTACCCGTTTTGAAGCGGCGCAGGGAAAATCCCAGGTCCGAAAGCGCATCCGATAGATGGTTGGCAGCCAGCAGCCCCTGAGGCCCGCTGTTCCAGCTTGTTTCGCCGATGATGATCCGGCTCCTCAAATACACGCCCCCGGCGATGATGACCGCCTGACAGGCTACGCTTTCGCCGGTGGTGGTTTGAATACCGGATACCGAACCGTTCGCGGTCAGAATACGGGATACTTCTCCCTGGCGTACGGTAAGGTTCTTTTGCGAAAACAGCGCGGCCCGCATTCTGTTCTGGTAAGCCTGCTTGTCCGCCTGAGCACGCAGGCTGTATACCGCCGGCCCTTTCCCCTTGTTGAGCATGCGGCTTTGCAAAAACGTATCATCAATGGCGCGGCCCATCTCGCCGCCCAGTGCGTCCAGTTCCCGCACCAAATGTCCCTTGGAGGTGCCGCCGATAACCGGGTTGCATGCCATCAAGGCGATTGCGTCGATATTCAGCGTATATAAAAGGGTCGGGATACCCATGCGGGCGGCAGCCAGCGCGGCTTCACAGCCCGCGTGTCCCGCCCCCGCAACGACCAGATGATAAGCCATCCCGCATCCCCCCAATCAACTAAAAACGCACTCATTATACCATGCACAGTCCTTGATGCATAGGACAAAATGCGTCTTATCAAGCTAACACAATTTGTAAGCAAAGAACAAAATCAAACTTGCATTTATATAAGAAGAAACCCTTTTCTTTTTGCCGCCAAAATGGTATAATGAGTGGTCGGATTTTTTGACAGGCGGTGGAAAATACCATGATGCTGCACCTGGGCTTAGGCCGCAGCGTTCCCTTTTCGCAGGTGGTGGTTCTTATTGATCTTCGCCTGCAAAAGACATGGGATACGCAGTCGCTGACCGGTATCACCAAGGCGGCGGAGGGTTTGCATCCCCTGGGGGAGCCTGCAAAAACACTGGTACTGGTGCAGGAAAAAAGCGGTCAATGCTGCTATCTTTCTCCCCTGTCGGTACGCACCCTTGTCCGCCGTGTCCATGCAAATTTTGAGTAAGCGCAGGTGGTTTTTATGTCGGAGCATCCTATCGAGAAGAACCCCCTGGGCCCGCCCCCAATAAACGGGCAGGGCGCGGGTCAAGTAAACCATTATGATGAAACGCAAATCCAGGTGCTGGAGGGGCTGGAGGCCGTACGCAAGCGGCCCGGCATGTACATCGGTTCCACCGATGTGAGGGGCCTTCACCATCTGGTGTACGAGATCGTCGACAATTCCATTGACGAAGCACTGGCCGGTTTCTGTTCACAGATCCTGGTCACCATCCACAAGGATAACAGCGTCAGTGTAAAGGACAATGGCCGCGGCTTCCCAGTGGGCATCCATCCCAAAATCGGCCGTCCGGCGGTGGAGGTTTGTTTGACCATGCTCCATGCCGGGGGCAAGTTCGGCGGCGAGGGGTACAAGGTCTCCGGCGGGCTGCATGGTGTAGGCGCCTCCGTGGTGAACGCACTCAGCAGCAAGCTGATGGTGCTGGTTTATCAGGACGGGAAAATCCATCAGCAGGAATATGCCCGGGGCAAGGTTCTTTACGACTTGAAGGTGACCGGTATAGCGGAGCAGACGGGCACCACCATTCAGTTCTGGCCTGATGTAAAGAGTGAAGAAAATCCTGACGGCATTTTTGAAACGGGCGATTTCCAGTTCGATGTGCTCACCACCCGTATGCGGGAAATGGCCTTTTTAAACAAGGGTGTGCGCATCGTTTTAAGGGATGAACGCCCGGAAGTGCCTGTAGAAAAAAATTATCACTATGAGGGCGGCATCAGGGAGTTTGTAAAATACCTGAACCGCAATAAGGAAGTACTTTTCCCCGAGCCCATTTATATGGAGGGTGTGCGTGGCACGGTAACGGCTGAAGTGGCGCTTCAGTACAACGACAGCTATGCCGAAAACATTTATACCTTCGCCAACAACATACACACACCCGAAGGCGGAACCCATTTGATGGGCTTCAATTCCGCCCTTACCCGCGTCATCAACGATTATGGCCGCAAATACAAGGTTTTGAAGGATGCCGACAGCAATTTAAAGGGTGAGGACGTTCGGGAAAGCCTCACGGCCATCGTCAGCGTCAAGCTGATTGATCCGCAGTTTGAGGGTCAGACGAAAAGCAAGCTGGGCTCCAGCGAGGTGCGGGGTGTGGTGGATTCTCTTGTATCCGAGCAGCTATCCACTTACTTTGAAGAAAACCCCTCCATCGCAAGGGCCATCATGGACCGCTGCCTTGGTGCTGCCCGGGCCAGGGAGGCCGCCCGCAAGGCCCGTGACCTTACCCGCAGAAAAACGGTGTTGGAATCTGCCAGCCTTCCCGGCAAGCTGGCCGACTGCTCCGAGCGTGACCCAAGCAAGTGCGAAATTTTCCTGGTAGAGGGCGACAGTGCCGGCGGCAGTGCCAAAACAGGCCGAGACAGGCACTTCCAGGCCATTTTGCCTCTTCGCGGCAAGATTCTCAATGTGGAAAAGACTAGGCTGGACAAAGCGCTTTCCAACGCGGAAATCAAGGCCATGATCACAGCCTTCGGCTGCGGCATCGGCGATGAATTCAAACCGG
>JAEZLW010000167.1 GCA_023415145.1 Bacillota bacterium
GCGCTACATAAGGCAGCGCTATCGCATACACGGCAAAAATGCCGGCCACTGCAGGAAGCAGATAGCAAAGACGCTTGTCCTTCCATTTCTTGTGAAGGAAGGCCGTAACAAAGGCGGAGAAAACAAAGCCCAGAAGGTAGCCGAAATTTGGTGTGAGGACCGTTTGCAGCCCGCCGCCCTGGGAAAATACGGGAAACCCCACAAGACCCAGCAGCACATAGGCCATGAGCGCACCGGCGCTGTAGACGGGGGGCAGTATCAGCCCCGTAACCAGCAGGAAAAACACTTGTGTGGTAAACTGAACATCCAGAAAGGGAAGCGGAAACCGCAAATATGCACCAACAGCCATCAGGGCAACACACATTGCGGAAAGGGCCAGGTACTTTGTCTTTTGCTGCATGAGCCAATTCCTCCGTAAACCTAAAAGGGTAATATGGTTTACGCAATTATAGCGTGAAACAATGTAACCGTCAAGTAGTGTGCTTCTTTCCTGTGGTGCAGTTGCATACATTTTGGAAAGAGCCTTGCCAAAGGAGGGATCGGGCATGAGGGATATACGCCAGGAGAATGCGCAAACAAAGGGGAGTGACGGACGCCCCCACGGAATTTCCCTGGACAACAGAAGCCGCGCCGTTTTGACAGGCGTCAGTGACGTGAAAAGCTTTCATGAGGAGGAGGTGGTGCTGGATACAGCCGGCGGCGAAATGGTGATTACCGGCAAAAGCCTGCACATTGCCAAATTTACACTGGAAGATGGAAACCTGATCATGGATGGGCGCATCGATGCCATTGCATATCAAGATGGCGGAAAATTAAGAAAAGGCGGAAGCGTGCTGGGCCGCATGTTTAGGTGAGAGCTATGGCGCCATTTTTTGAAACGCAAAGCCAGTCGTGGGTTTTCCTGGGTATGGGGTATCTGGGGTTGGGGCTGGGGCTTGTATATGACGGCTTGGGATTTTTGCGCAGGTTAGGAAAAAAAGGGTTGACAATCGGGGGAGACTTGTTCTTCTTCTTGCTGGCTGGGGCAGCGCTGACGCTGGCGCTGGTAATGACCGGGCAGGAGGGCTTGCGGGTGTATGCCCTGTTGGGCCTTGTATGTGGGGGTATCGTCTATCTGCTTGGATTGCGCAGGCTGATTGCGGGCATAGCAGCATTTTTCAGGAAGCGGATCGCAAGACCAGCAAGGGAAGCGCTGGCCAGGAGCAAGGAACGGAAAGAACGCAGAAAAACGGCCAAGGATGGCAGGAAAAAGGGGTGAGGCGGAGAATAAATAAGGAAACAATTTGATTAAGGAAGGGCTTTGCCATGATGAAGCCGCGCCGTGTCCGCTATATGACTTTGTTTGTGGTGATGGCAACAATCGGGATAGCCTTCTTTGCAGCAAACAATCATATACAATCCAGCATTGATCGGATGACGAAGCAGGAAAGTCAGGAGCGCATACGTTTGGGCGGACTGCAAAATGAAAACCTGAGGCTAGAGGCCGAACTGAGCGTTGCCGAAACGGATGCCTATATCGAGAACCAGGCCAGAACGCGATATGGCTATTTAAAGCCTGGCGAGCTGCGCTTTGTCATCACCAACCCGGAGGCGTTGTATGGCAGCGGGGATTCTAGCCCCCAGCTTGAGGTTTTACAGGAAGGGGACAAGCCCTGATATTGTATGGATGCTGGAAAGGGGGTGGGGTCATGCGGGCTGCTGTGATTGGCATCGGTTCCAATTCTGTCCGCATGTTGGTGGCCGATGTACAGGGAGGCATGCTCCATCAGGTTCTTCGGGACCGGGAAGGGACGCGGCTCTTTGGCGGGCTGGATGCGAAAGGGAACTTAAGCAGGGAAAGCATGAACCTGACCATGACAGCCGTATGTGAAATGCACAAAAAGGCCATAGCCCTCAATGCGCAGTCTGTTCATCTGTTTGCTACAAGCGCCGTACGCGACGCCGGAAATCAGCAGGAATTCAGCAGCATGATCCGTAACAAAACGGGTCTGGAGCTGGAAATCTGTTCCGGGGAAAGCGAAGCGGCGCTCTCTTTTTTGGGCTCTACCCTTGGAGACAGGACGGGTGTGATTGACATTGGCGGCGGATCCACAGAATATGTCATAGGCTGCGGCACGGCCATCGAATGCGGTGTTAGCCTTCAAATGGGAGCTGTACGGTTGTTTAGGCTGTATCCCATTCATTCCGCGGTTGATGTTCCCAAGGTGATGGCTGCCGCAAAGGAGATTTTGCAAAAAGGAATCGGGCCGCTTTTAAAGGCAGGGCTGCCCCAAAATTGGGTGGGTGTTGGCGGCACATTCACTGCCCTGGCCGGTATTATAAAGGGAGTTCACTGGACGGAAAAAACACAGCTTCATGGATTCTGCCTTGAGAAAACGATGGTGGAGGAGTGGTTGTACCGCCTGGCGGACATGAGCCTTGAGCATCGGCTGTTGCTGAATGGAATTCAGCCCCAGCGGGCTGATATCATGGCACACGGCACGGCCATATTGGCTACCAGCATGCATGAAATGAATATCGATTCCATTCATGTGTCGGAATTTGGCAACCTGGACGGTTATTTGAAACAAAAATACATGTATGACTCGGCTTTGTAGGTGTCAAAATCAAAAAGTTCACAATATTTTATCGAACAGTTGCTTGCTGTTTGAATGGGAGTCTAGTATAATAGCAAAAGTGACTTGCTATTGCTCAAAGAATAGGAGAGAATTTCATGCGCAAAAAGGCGGTATTGGCCTTCATGCTGGCTGCGGCGTTGCTTATGACAGGCTGTGCTTTGGTGGAAAAGGATCTGGCGGTGGACAATGCGACTGTCATTATTCAACTGGGGGATAAAACAGTTACGAAAGCCCAGGTGAACAACGCGCTGGAATATCAGCTCAGCTATACATCCATGATGTACAGTTTTTATGGCATGAGCTTTGACCCCACCAATGAAACTGTCCGTGCTCAGACTTTGGAAAGCGTGTTTACTGGTTTGGTACAAGAACTGGTGAAGGAACAGAAGGCCAAGGAACTGGGCTTTGATGTTTTCACCGGGGAAGAGGACGCCGCCATCCGGGAAACGGTTCAGTCTGACTTGGATGAAGACAAGGAAACCATCAAGAAAAACGATTTCGCCGATACCACCTTGGAAGGCGAAGCGCTGGAGACCGCCATTGCAGAAAAAATGACGGAGCTTGGCCAAACCTTTGACAATTACTATGCCAGCGCAAAGGCTGAGGCAACCGAGAAAAAGCTTCGTGATTCCGTCATCTCCGGCATCACCGTAACGGATGAAGAGATTCAGGCCGAATACGACACCAGTGTGCAAAGTGCCAAGACAAACTACGAGAGCAACCTATCCGCTTACGGTTCCGCTGTGAACAGCAATGCCGACGTATACTACGCCCCTGCCGGGTACCGGTATGTCAAGCATATCCTGCGCAAGTTCTCCGATGAGACGATGACAACACTGTCAGGTTTGCAGGCACAAGTCAATGACAAAGCCACTCAGGTTTCAAGTGTGGATTCTTCCATCTCAGCTTTGGGTGAGGATGTGGCACAGGACGATCCCAAGCGGACGGAACTGAACACCCAGAAAGCCGCACTGGAGCAGGAGAAAGCAGAGCTGCAGTCACAGTATGACAAGGCACTGGAAGACGCGTATGCCGCACTTCAACCCACCGTGGATGAAGTTCTGACCAAGCTGGCAGCCGGGGAAGACTTTGACGCACTGATGGAAACCTATGGCGAGGACCCGGGCATGAAGACCTCTCCCCAGAAGGAGAAGGGGTATGCCGTTTGCCAGGACTTTGTTTCCTTTGATCCGGCATTTACCGAAGCCGCCATGGCGCTTGCCAGCGTGGGCGATGTGAGCTCCGCCATCCGCGGACAAAACGGCATCCATATCATCAAGTATGCTTCCGATATTCCGGAAGGCGCTGTTGCCTTGGAAACGGTGAAGGAGGATATCTCCACCGGGCTATTGTCCGCCAAGCAGGACGAGACGTATGCCGCCCAGGTAGAACAGTGGGTGGAGCAATCGGACGTGAAGATTTTCAAGGACAGGATGAATCAATAGTCAAAAAGATGCGGCGCTCCGGGTGGTCGGAGCGCCGTTTTTGTTTACCTAGAAAGCTTAGTCTTCCGGTGCGTTCTGCACCAGGCGCAGGGCTTCCAGCAGCCGCTGCTCGTGCACAATTTCCCGCTGCCGTAAAAAACGCAGCACGCCGCCGGCATCCGGGTCCTCGCAATGGGGCAGCACGCGCTCAAAGGCGCGCCGTGACTGACGCTCCGAGGCCAGGTCTGCATAAAGGCAGGCGATGGGATCCACACAGTCTGGGAAGCCGGAGCCGGGGATTGACGGTGTTTCCAGGCTGGCTGGCCAGGCTTCTATGGCCAACTCCCGTCTTTGGTCCGGGGGAAGCCTGCCGGTAAGCTGGTACAATAAGGCACTTAGCATTTCACCGTGGGCCAATTCTTCCGTTGCAAGGTCGGTGAGCAGTGCCTTGGCTTCCTTTCTGGGCATGCTGTGGCGCTGGTTCAAATAGCTTAAGGCGGCTAGCCATGCGCCTTCCGGGCCGCCGCACTGGGTGAGTATGATGCGGGCCAGCGGCAGGTTTTGCGCCTTTACATGGACCGGGTAGGGCAATTGCTTTTGATACAGCCACATGTTCAGGCCTCCTTTCCGGCGGGCTGCGTAACTTCCCAGGGCCAGGGGCCTTCCACCCAGTTCCAGCACAGGGGGCAGGAATCCTTTCGCCCCCCGTACAGCGCACAGGCCAGATAGCCGTAGCCGCCGGGGCAGCGCTCACAGTAGCAGTGGTATAAGGCCAGTGCTTTTCTGTCGCAGGGATGGGTGTTCAGATAAAGCCGCAATTCCCAGGCGGCAAAGGGGATAGCATGGGTAAGCGTGGCTGACTTGGGTAAAGAGGATGCCTCCCCGGAGGGTATGAACAGGCCGGGAAACAGCGTTCCGTGCCGCAGCGCTTCCCTGGGCGGGAACAGGGTTTCGGAGGATTCCGGAGGCAACAGTTCTGTTTCCTCGGTGATTGAGTAAGCCGAGGTGAAATCCGTGTCGCCGGTGATAGAGCCGTTTTGTTTCATGGGCATACACCCTTTTTTGGTTTTACAGGCAAACTCATATGGCCTGTAGTTTATTGTATGATGGGGGCAAGCAAGAGTGACGCGATGAGTAGGATGTCGAATCAAAGGAGTCTGGTGTGACTATTTGCTTTCACAGAACATGGAAACGAAAAAAATCCAGCCGCTATGGCTGGATTTTTGCTGGCTCTTTATGAAATACACCAAATCAGGTGTCTGCTGAAACAGAGGCCGCCGATGCTGTTTGCTCTTTTTTCCCGAAGACAGTGGCGATATGGCCGTCTGTAAAGCCCCATTTCTTTGTAAGAGCGCTTACAAGAGGTACGATGATAAGCCCGGCCACCATGGCGGAAGCACCGCTGATGGGCGAAAGAGCAAAATTGCCTGTCATCAGTGGCGGCAGCAGGGAAATCAGTATGCCGCAAAGTACGCCGGCATAGACGCCTGGCTTGGTTACGCCTTTCCACAAAAGGCCGTAAAGGAATGGCGCCAGGAACGCCCCCGCAATGGCTCCCCAGGACAAGGACATAAGGGAGATGATGGGTGTGCCCTGCATGAGAAAG
Organism: Bacillota bacterium; assembly: GCA_023415145.1. Taxonomy (GTDB): domain Bacteria; phylum Bacillota; class Clostridia; order Christensenellales; family Aristaeellaceae; genus JAEWAH01. Next base: position 5,649 of record JAEZLW010000167.1, read on the forward strand.
TTCACCGCCAGAGAGAAGATGATGAAAGCTACGCACAAAAGCCGCATGGTGAGCGTGGTGCGTTTGGCACTCATTTTAGGGAAGAGTGTGCCTAAAAGGTCAATGGATATCACTGAAGAGGAGGACAGCACAAGCGCCGTCAGGGTGGAGATGCTGGCAGATAACAGCAGCACCACGATCAGCCCCAGCAAGGCGTCGGGAATGCCTACCACCGTCTGGTTTGTCAGCATGGCGGGCATGATGGCATCCTTTGCCATGGATCCGCTATTGACAAGGGAATGAAGCGTTTCCCCCGCCTCATTGTTGATCTTGCTGAGCACCACCCGGCCAAAACTGCCCGCGAAATACGCCCCGCCTGCGATGATGGTGCAAAAGACGGTTGAAATCACCGTTGCACGGCGGATGGCTGCGATTTCACGAATGGCAAAGAACTTGTGGATCATGTGGGGCATGCCTAAAACACCTAGGGACGTGAGCACCACATTGGAAATCAGGAAAAGCTCCTTCCCTTTGGGGGGGAACAGAGAGTTGAATCCAGGGCCGCCGATGGCTTCTGTGCCAAGCTGCGCAAGACCTGCCCCGGCTCCGCCTGCGCCTTTCAGAATAAAAGAAATCACAATGCCGATGCCGCCCAGCATGATGATCCCCTGAATGAAATCCGTAACAGCGGTAGCTTTGTATCCGCCAAGAAAAAGGTACACCGATGACAAAAGGGCAATACCGATCACGCACCAGGTGTAGTCAAACCCCATGGACATCTGGAACATGCGTCCGAGGCCCTTGTACACAGACGCGGAGTATGGCAAAAGGAATACGAAAATGATCAGGGAAGCCAGAACCTTCAACGTCTTGGACTGGTAGCGTTTTTCAAAAAAGCTTGGCAGTGTGGCCACGTTCAGCCGCTCTGCCATCAGCCGCGCAGGCCGGGCCAGCAGCGACCAAGCCAACAGCCCCCCAATCAAAGCGTTGCCGATGCCCGCCCAGATGGCGGAAAAGCCCACATCCCACCCAACCGAGCCGGCATAGCCGATGATGATGACGGCAGAAAAGTAGGACGCTCCATAGGACAATGCGCTTATCCATGGACCGACCCTTCTGCCCCCCAGCAGAAAATCATTGAGGGATATGGACTTTTTGGCGGTGAAAACGATGACTGCCACCATCATCAGGGCATAGAAAACCAGAACTGCAATCTTCACTTGGGACACCCACCTTCCATACTACTTGTTCCCGAATGCCTAGGGAACGTCTTCGTTTCAAATTATACAGAAATAAATGAAAACATCAAGATATTCTTTTTGGACAAGACATCACTGCATTGATTTATCATTTTATTGATGCTCCATCCATAGGCTTTATAAGCATGGGATCATATGTGCGCAAGCATGATGTTGGGAGGACGGCACATGAAATGGCGGGAAAAAGCGGCGGACGTGAGCGGCATTCCCGAGGATGTGCTCATGGGCTGGCCCAAATTGATATGGTA
>JAEZLW010000050.1 GCA_023415145.1 Bacillota bacterium
GCTGACGATAGGGGGGATGCTCAAAGGGGGGATGATTTTGAGCATGTCTGTCAGGGTGTCTATTGAAACCGTACATACGGATTCCTCCAACTGAAATAGTGAGGTCCGTCATCAATATATGTACGGGGACAAGGGACGGTGATGGGAGAAAAAAGGGAGCCTTCCCGAAAGGATATGGCTCCTGCAAACTTATATTCTTGGAGACATTCTTGTTTTTGTTCAGCGGATTTCCTTCCACAGTTTTGTGTATTTTTGCAAAGCCTGCGCATCGTACAAAAGCGCTTCACAGCGGTCCAATTCTTCTGTTGTGGAAAACATGATCTTATTGCCGCCAAACTCTGCCCATGCGCCTTGGATGGGTGACACATAACCAATCTTGGTCATATTACGCACGTCAACCAGCTGTCAATGGGCGCTGCAATTGGTGTGCTGTTTTTGAAATTCCCATCCCGCACATTGCGAAAGTACGTTCGCTGTGCTACACTATGCTGGTATCAATTTTCGGGAGGGTAACCATGGATCCATCGAAGGTGTATTTTACAAATCTGCGGGTCACGGATGGCCGGAACCTATTGGATAAGCTGCGCCGCCTTGTGAAAAAGGCAGGCATTGAAAACATTGATTTCAACAAGAGATTTACAGCCATCAAGCTGCATTTTGGGGAACCGGGGAACTTGTCGTTCGTTCGGCCCAACTATGCCAAGGTGCTGGTGGATTTGGTTCGCAAGAATGGTGGCATGCCCTTTTTGACCGATTGCAACACGCTGTACGTAGGAAGAAGGAAAAATGCGCTGGATCACATCGACGCTGCCTATGAAAACGGGTTCTCTCCCTTTTCCACAGGCTGCCATGTGGTCATCGGCGACGGGCTGAAGGGCACGGACGAAGCGCTTGTCAAAATCCCCGGTGAGTATGTGAAGGAAGCGAAGATCGGCCGGGCGGTGATGGACGCGGATGTGTTTATCAGTCTCACCCACTTCAAGGGCCACGAGGGCACAGGGTTTGGGGGGACCATCAAGAACATCGGCATGGGCTGCGGCTCCAGGGCCGGCAAGATGGAGATGCATGCTTCCGGCAAGCCGGAGGTGGATGAGGAATTATGCGTACACTGCGGCAAATGCCGCAAGGAATGCGCCCACGACGCCATCACCTTCCCCCATAAAAAAGCGCGCATCAACTGGGACAAGTGCGTGGGCTGCGGCCGCTGCATCGGCGCCTGTCCTGAGGATGCCATCCATCCCACAGGCGATCAAAGCAACGATATCCTCAATAGGAAGATTGCGGAGTACACCCTGGCAGTTTTGCAGGGCAGGCCCCATTTCCACGTAAGCCTGGTGATGGATATCTCCCCCGTGTGCGACTGCCATGATTACAACGACGCGCCCATTTTGCCGGATGTGGGAATGTTCGCCTCCTTTGACCCGGTGGCGCTGGACCAGGCCTGTGTGGACGCCTGCCTGAAGCTTTCTCCGCTGCCCGGCAGCAAGCTTTCGGAGGTCAAGCATATCAGCGACGACCATTTCAAAGATAATCATCCGGATACCAACTGGGTCACCCAACTCACTCACAGCGAAAAGCTGGGGCTGGGTACCCGGGCGTATGAATTGATCGAGGTGTGACACTTGCGCAATACGCTGTTTGTAAAAGGAGCCCGGGAGCACAACCTGAAAAACATCGATCTGGAGATACCCCGCGACAAGCTGGTGGTGTTCACGGGCCTTTCCGGGTCAGGCAAAAGCTCCCTGGCCTTTGATACCATTTATGCCGAGGGCCAGAGGCGGTATGTGGAATCGCTGTCCGCCTATGCCCGGCAGTTTCTGGGACAAATGGAGAAGCCGGACATCGACTACATCGAGGGCTTGTCCCCTGCCATCTCCATCGATCAGAAAACCACCAGCCGCAACCCCCGCTCCACCGTAGGCACGGTGACGGAAATACACGACTACCTGCGCCTTTTGTACGCCCGCATCGGCACGCCCCACTGCCCCCAGTGCGGCAAGGAGATCAACCAGCAGACCATTGACCAGATGGTGGATCAAATATTGTCCCACCCGGAAGGCACGCGGTTGCAGGTGCTGGCCCCCGTGGTGCGTGGCCGCAAGGGTGAGCACGCAAGGATATTGGAGGATGCCCGCAAGGGCGGCTTTGTTCGCGTGCGCATCGACGGTACGCTATACGAAATCGATGATACGCCGCCGCTGGACAAACAGAAAAAACATTCCATTGAGATCGGCATCGACCGGCTCATCATACGATCCGGGAAAGAGATGGCAAAGCGCCTCACCGACAGCATGGAGACGGCGGCGGGGCAGTCGGGCGGGCTGATATTGATCGACCTGTTCGAACAGGGGGAAATCCTGTTCTCCCAGAATTACGCCTGCGCCGACTGCGGTATCTCCATTGAAGAGCTGGCGCCCAGGCTTTTCTCCTTCAACAGCCCATTCGGAGCCTGCCCCACCTGCGCCGGGCTTGGCACGCTGATGAAGATCAGCCCCGACATCGTACTCCCCGACCGCAGCCTGTCGCTCAATCAGGGCGCCATCAACGCCATGGGCTGGAACGTGAAGGACCCTTCCAGCATCGCCAACATGTTCTTTGCGGCCCTTTCCCAAAAATATGGCTTCGACATGGACACGCCTATAGATGACCTGCCGGAAAAGATCGTCAACCTGCTGCTATACGGCACCGGCCGGGAAAAGATCACGGTTCATTACTCCGGGCAAAACGGCGCTGGCCATTTCGACGCGCCTTACGAGGGCATCATTCCCTCCCTGGAGCGCCGCTACCGGGAAACCGCCAGCGATGGCATGAAAGCGCTGTATGAGGAATACATGGTGGCGGACGAATGCCCCGACTGCCATGGCCGCCGGCTGAAGCCCGAGGCACTGGCCGTTACCGTAGGCAGTGAGAACATTGCCAATATCAGCGGCTTGAGCGTGCTGGACGCCAGGGAGTTTTTCAGGCACCTTTCGCTTACCGAAAAACAAACGCTCATCGCTTCCCAGATATTGAAGGAAATCAATGCCCGTCTGGGCTTTCTGGTGGATGTGGGGCTGGATTACCTGACGCTTTCCCGGGCGGCGGGAAGCCTGTCCGGCGGCGAGGCACAGCGCATCCGCCTGGCTACGCAAATCGGCTCCTCCCTGGTTGGCGTGCTGTACATCCTGGATGAGCCCTCCATCGGCTTGCATCAGAGGGACAATGCCAGGCTTCTTAAGACCTTGAAGCACCTTCGGGACATAGGCAATACGCTGATCGTGGTGGAGCACGACGAGGAAACCATGTACGCCGCCGACCACATTGTGGACATCGGCCCCGGCGCGGGCGCCCACGGCGGCCACATCGTGGCCCAGGGCACGGTGGAGGAGATTATTGCAAACCCCAACTCCCTCACCGGCCAATACCTGAGCGGCAAAAAGTGCATTCCCGTGCCGGAAAAGCGCCGCGTGCCCACAGGCTACCTCACCATTCGAGGCGCTCGGGAGCACAACCTTAAAAACATCGACGCCACCATTCCCCTGGGGGTTCTGGCCTGCATAACCGGCGTTTCCGGCAGCGGCAAATCCAGCCTGGTCACCGAAATCCTCTACAAGTACCTGGCCAAGCAGTTGAACCGGGCAAAGACCCGCCCCGGCGCATTTGACCGGTTGGAGGGCATCGAGCTGCTGGACAAAATCATTGACATCGACCAGTCACCCATCGGCCGTACACCTAGAAGCAACCCCGCCACCTATACAGGGCTGTTTGACCTCATTCGCAAGATCTTCGCGCTGACCCCCGATGCCAAGGCCAGAGGCTACAAGGAAAACCGCTTCTCCTTCAATGTCAAGGGCGGCCGGTGCGAGGCCTGCTCCGGCGACGGGCTGATCAAAATTGAAATGCACTTCCTGCCAGATATCTACGTTCCCTGTGAGGTATGCAAGGGCAAGCGCTACAACCGGGAAACGCTGGAGGTGCATTACCGGGGCAAGTCCATCCACGACGTGCTGGAAATGACCATTGAAGAAGGCCTGACCTATTTTGAAAACCACCCGAAGATATTGCGCAAGCTGGAAACGCTGTTCGATGTGGGCTTGGGGTACATGAAGCTGGGCCAGTCCAGCACCACGCTGTCGGGCGGCGAAGCCCAGCGGGTGAAGCTGGCTACCGAGCTTAGCCGCAGGGCCACCGGCAAAACCGTGTATGTGCTGGATGAGCCTACCACCGGCCTGCACATGGCGGACGTAGACCGGTTGGTGCAGGTATTGCAGCGGCTGGTGGACGCGGGCAACAGCGTGGTCGTCATCGAGCACAACCTGGACATCATCAAGACAGCCGACTACATCATCGACCTGGGTCCGGAGGGCGGCCACCGGGGCGGGCAAATCATTGCCCAGGGCACACCGGAAGAGCTGTGCAAAGTGGAGGCAAGCCATACAGGACAGTAC
>JAEZLW010000130.1 GCA_023415145.1 Bacillota bacterium
CCACCACGACTCTGGCCTGGCCCCGCCGTATACGGCGCCACTCATCAAAACGCTCGCCCTGGGTAAGCCTTGAATGGAGAACCGCCGCCACAGAGCCGAACCGGTCCCGGAACCATTGCACCATTTGGGGTGTCAGCGCAATCTCCGGAACCAGTACGATGGCGCCACGTCCCTGCGCCAGCGTTTTTCTGACCAGACGGATGTAAACCTCCGTCTTGCCCGATCCCGTTACGCCATGAAGCAGGAATGCTCCTGTGCCCTTTGCAAGAGCAGGCTCCATTTCATCAAGCGCTTCCTGCTGGGCATTCATCAGGGCCGGATCGGCGACCGCTCTTACAACCATGTCCTCGTAGGGAGAACGGAACACTTCCTCATAAGTAAGGGTGACAAGTCCCATGGTTTCAAGCTTTTTCAATGCCTCCATCGGGTCTTTGACCATCAGCGATAGTTCCTTGACCGGATGGGACTTGCCGTCCTTTAAAAGCGTTAAAAGAAGTGCACGGCGCGGAGAACGTTTTTGGGCGAAGGCAGCCGCCTCCACATCCTCCTTTAGGATATTCAGCCTTGCGGCAGGCTCGGTCTTTTCCTTTACCCTTCCGCCCCGCATGGCGGCGGGGAGCATCAGCCGCAGCGCTTCCGCCAGCGGGCAATGGGCTCTATCCGCCATTTCCCTGCCCAAGTCGATCAAAGCGGGCAGTACCGCCGGATATTCTTCCAGCGGACGCAGAATGGCTTTGATCTTTTCTTTGGGGTATTCGGTTTCTTCGGATAAGGAAAGAACCAGCCCTTCCACTTTTCTTGGGCCAAAAGGAACCAGAACGCGTGTCCCCTGGGAAAGCTGCATATTCTCCGGCACCCTGTAGGTAAAGACATGAGCCACGTTTTCGTGCACGATATCCACGATGACCTGGGCAAACATGCCTTCGCCTCCTGTGTACAAAATGCCAACTTTTATTATACCGTCAACCCGAAAAATACACAAGCACGGTTTTTCCGTGCAGGTTTTGGCTAAAATCTCAAGCGTTGACTTTCATCTCCGCCTTCCTTATAATGGATGAACTGCACAAGGAGGATATTATGGCCGCACTAGACAAGCTGACCTTTTTTGCCACAGCCGCCTTCGGGCTGGAAGGCGTGGTGGCCGACGAACTGCGCGCACTGGGCATCAAAAACGCAAAGGCGGAATTGGGTGGGGCGCGGTTTGAGTCATCACCCGGGGAGGCATACGAAGCCTGCCTGTGGCTGCGCTGTGCCGACCGGGTGCTGCTTGTTTTGAAGGAAGAAAAGGTGCTCACGTTTGAGGAGCTTTTTCAGATGGTGAAAAACATTCCCTGGGAGGATTATTTGCCCAAGGACGCCGCTTTTCCCGTTTCAGGCAAGTGTGCAAGAAGCCAGTTGATGAGCGTGAGGGATTGCCAGGCCATTACAAAGAAAGCGATTGTCGAGCGGCTGAAGGAGCGCTACAAGACAGCCTGGTTTGCGGAGACAGGGCCAGAGTACCCCATAGACGTCAGCCTGCACGGTGATGTGGCGAGGCTGACCATGGATATGAGCGGTACGGCACTGAATCGCCGGGGCTATCGTACATGGAACGGGGAGGCGCCCCTTCGGGAAACACTGGCGGCAGCTATCATCCGCCTGTCGCCCTGGAAGCCGGGGATGACGCTTCATGATCCTTGCTGCGGTACAGGAACGGTTTTGATCGAGGCAGCCATGATGATAAGCCGCCGTGCTCCTTCTCTGAACCGGGAATTCGCCTGCGACAGGTGGCCGCTTTTTCCGGCTGGGGAAAGGGACCGGCTGCGGGAAAAAGCACGTTCTTTGTATGATCCCGGTTTGATCGAGGGGATAACGGGCAGCGACATTGATCCGGGTGCTTTGGAGCTATGCCGGAAGCATATTGCAAAGGCAGGCATGGAGGGCCGCATTCATGTGTTTGTTAAGGACCTGCGCCAACTTAAGCTGCAGGAGAAAGACGGTGTGTTCCTGGCCAACCCGCCTTATGGGGAGAGGCTGGGGGACAGAAAGAGCGCCGAAAGCCTGTATGGACAGATGAACAGCCTGCTGAATAGGCATGAGGGCTGGCGTATGGGGGTTTTGAGCAGCCACCCTGGTTTTGAGCGGCATTTTGGCCGCAGGTCTCAAAAAAAGCGCCGGCTGTACAACGGCCGGCTGGAATGTGAATTATTGATTTATTAAACGCTTACATTTCTACCGTTTCTTCCTCACGAAAGTCCGGTTCCACAGGAGGAAGAGCCTGACAGGCCATCAAAATGGCATCCTCTCCGTTATCTTCATAATACTTTCTGCGGCAGCCCACCTGCGTAAAACCCAGGCTTCGATACAGATTTTGCGCAGTGACGTTGGAGCGGCGCACTTCCAGCGTGACGAACGAAGCGCCCAGATTTGTTGCATACTGTATCAGGCTTTGCGTGATCAGCCGCCCGTAACCCATGCCCCGCTTATCATGGCGAACAGCGATGTTGGTGATGTGGCACTCGTCCAGAACCATCCAGGCCCCGGCATAGGCTACGATCTCACCGTTTAATTCTGCGACCAGATACCTGGCGCACTTGTTTTCCGTCAATTCATCCTCAAAAGCGCCCCGGCTCCAGGGGGAAGAAAAAGTGTCGGCCTCAATACGGTGCACGGCGTCGATATCATTCATCAACATTCTCCGCACGAAAGCGTCTTTAGGCTTCATGTGTTTCCTCCCTGGATTTACGCTGGCGCTCCGCCTGGGGCGCGCGCAGATAGTATGGCATGAGCATTAAGTAATCAACTGCCTGTTCCTTACAGTGGTCCGCCAGCAGCGCTACGCTGAGCGGGCGCAGAAATCTTGCATGGGCTGGAGCGAAAAGAGCCTTGTCATGAAGGGCAGCTTCTATCATTCCCCGGTGGACCAACACGCCATCCCCCACAAACAGAAATGGACCGGATAAGGTCATCAGTTTGTCGAGATAATCCGGCAGCTTCAATGCCTCGTCCGCCATCAGCCTTTTAGGAGGCATGCCGGCTTTAAAGGCAGCGCCATAGACCTGGCCCGCCCTGGCATCCTGAATGGGGCAGACGACGCCGTCGAAGAAGGGGATGCCGGCCGCCAGCGCTTCCAACGCATTGATGCCGATACAGGGCTTATTTGCCCCGTGAGCCATGCCCTTCACCGTGCTTACGCCGATGCGCACGCCGGTGAAAGAGCCAGGACCTGCGGTTACCGCAAACAGGTCAATATCCGCAATGGCAAGGCCTGTTCGCGCAAAGCCTTCCTCCACCATAGGCATGAGGCTTACCGAATGCGTGAAACGGTTGACGGCCATGGCTTCATATACAGCCTCGCCGTTTTTTAGTATCGCAGCCCCGGCTACGGGGCCGGAGGTATCCAGTGCCAGAATGTTCATGCTTCAAACTTATCCTTCCCAAGAGACACGTTCGCATAGCCACCCATGGGAGTGATTTCGATGATGCGCTCATTTTCCCCTGCGCCATAGACGATGGAAATCTGCAAGTACGCTTCCGGAAGCATACCAAAAGCACGATCCGGCCATTCCACTGCCGAAACGCCATCGCCTAGAAGATATTCTTCTGCGCCTATGTCATACAGCTCTTCTGGGTCATTGATCCTGTACCAGTCAAAGTGGTACAAGGGAAGCCGACCGGTATCATACGCCTGCAAAATGGTGAAGGTGGGGCTGGCGATGGGTCCTTCGATCTGAAGGCCCCGGGCAATACCCCGGGTCAGCTCGCTCTTGCCCGCGCCCATCTCTCCCTGAAGCACCAAAACGTCCCCCGGGCGAAGGAGCCTGCCCAGCTCCTCACCCAGGGAACGCGTTTCTTTTGGGGAATGGGTTACATACCGCAAGGGATCACTCCTTGGTTATGCCAATATGCTTTTCATTGGCATTAGCTCCGGACGCCGCGTCCGTGGAGCAGGGGGGACAAGTGCCTGTACAGGAGGAAGGTCAGTCCGCTGAGTACTACGCCCTTCAAGATATTGAAAGGGCCGGTAATGAGAAACAGCATTTTTTCAAGACTGTCAATATAGGGAATGATTTTTGTAAACGTGCCAATGACGGCTGCCATGGGAAAATTCATGACTGTAACATAAAAGGGAATCAAGAGATACGCATTGGCAAGAACGCCTGCAATCGTCATGCAAACCGTACCAACGGCCATGCCGATCAGGGCATTTTTACGGCTCTTGTTCCTTGCGTAAATGAACACCGCCGGCAGCAGCAAGGCAGAACCCAGCAGAAAGTCCGCAATTTCACCCACGCCGCCGCTGCTGGAATGGGTCAGGCCTAACAGGCTCTTAATGGCCAGAATGATCATTCCTGCCAGCGGCCCCATGGAAAAACCGCCAAGCAGTACCGGCAGATTACTCAGATCCAGCTTGTAAAAGCCAAGTATAGGAATCTCAATCAGGAACAAGATGCTGCCAATAGCAGCCAGAATGGCGATCCGGGCAATTCTCTGCGGGGTGAAGTACGCCTTGGGTTTCATCGCAATGCCTCCTTAAAATATGCACGCCCCTGAAGCTGAAAGCTGTTCAGGGGCAAAACATACTTTACAAAGGTTCTTCTCTCATCCAGACTTTACTGTCGGCTCTGGAATTTCACCAGATCGGCCGCGCACTTTATGTGCGCGGTTCGCGGGCTGTACCGCCGGTAGGGAATTTCACCCTGCCCCGAAGAAGCTTCAAGTGCTATGCGATTGTGGATTACAGTGGATATAATATCATGGCGGATTTTGATTGTCAACGGGTAAGCAAAAGCTTTATTCCAATCCCTCGATTCTTGCCGCGCCTTCCGGACGGATGTCCAGTTGGTGGCAGCAATGGGGGCCGAACACGGCTTCCATGGATTCGGTAAAGGAGGCTACCTGCGCAAGTGGAACGAAGTTCAGCGTGGTGCCGGCAAAGCCGCCGCCATGTACACGCCACGCGCCGCTTTTGCCGAGCAGGTTTTCCGCCATGGCCAGGGCCAGGGAAAGCTGTTGCTCATCAGGCCTGGCATACACGTTTTGCAGGTACATAAAGCTGGAGCGGCCGGAGGCGATGACATCCAGAAAGAACGATTGCAGGTCATCCCGCATGAGAGCATCCGCCTGATCGGCCACGCGCTTGTTTTCCTGGAAATAATGCATGGCACGAAGCACCGCACGGTCGGACGTTTTCTGGCGTACGGAGGCAAGCTCCTGCATCAGTTGTTCCGGGCGTACCCGCCGCAAAACTTCCTCCCCGAAGCAGGCAGCCACCTGCTTCATTTCCTTGGGAATGGTGGCATAATCCGCCGTCAGATCGTCGTGGCTGCCGCCGGTTGAAACTACCACCAGCGCATATCCTTTGGCGGCAAAGTCATAGGCGAGGGGTTTGATATCCGGCTCGTCCTTCTTAAAGTCGATTGCAACCAACCCGCCGACGGAACTGGCCATTTGATCCATCAGGCCGCTGGGCTTGCCGAAATAGTGGTTTTCGGCATATTGAGCGATTTTTGCCCGCTCGGGAGCGGGTATTTGAAAATTGCCGTACAGGCTGTCAAAAATGGCGCAAAGCAGCACTTCAAAGGCCGCTGAGGAGCTTAAGCCGCTGCCTGACAGCACATTGGAGGTAACCGCCGCATCAAACCCGCCGATGGGGTAATCAAGTTCCCTCATCCGTGCTGCCACGCCGCGGATAAGGGATGCGGTTTTTCCCTCCTCGGCAGGAGAAGGGTCAAGCTCAGTCAGAGATATCTCCACCGGGGGATAACCTTCGCTGCATAAGCGGACTTTTAAATCATCACGGCGGGAAACGGCTGCCACCGTATCCAGGTTGACTGCGGCTGCCAGCACCTTGCCCCTGTTGTGATCGGTATGATTCCCCGAAAGCTCCGTACGGCCCGGTGCGCTGATCAATTGCACCTCGCCGGAAACATCAAACAACTCTTCATGCCGTTTTACAAGCCTTGTATATCTGCCTGTCTGAGCTACCAGCATCCCGTCCCTGCGGCCATACAAATGGGTCAGCCTCGACATCACCCAGGGAGTTTTCAAGGCACGGATCATCGTGGCATACTGATTCATGGCTGTACCGCTCCTTCCGTATCATCTTGAGATTACCGGGCTTGTCCATCAAGCGCTTGCTGCCAGAATGCAACAAAGGAAGATAATCCAAGTTCCTCAAGCTTCAACAGGTAATCCTGCCAGCTTTTATCAGTAAGGGGTGTTTCGCCAAGCACGAACCGGGCCAGGCTTTCATCTACAAAGCGTCCGATTTCCATCTGCATGGGCGCGACAGTTTGCTGCTGCTCGGAAGTCAGGGTGGTAAGGGGGAAGGGCAGCGATGCCTGTTGGTTAAGCTCCGCTAGCGAACGGATAAGCTGAACCGTTTTTTCATCTTCGAACTTCAACTGAAAGTCAACTGGGCTTAGCATGGGGTAAGCGTCACCGGCACCTAATGTGGCGGTTTCGATGACATTCGTAAGCTCCTCGGGAGCTGGGAGCCAGCGCCACGTTCCGTTTTCGTTGAACGCGTATTCGGAGCCTTCCTGGCCCAGCAGCGCCAGTTTTCCGCCTTCCTCGCTGTACAGATAATCCACCCATGCAAGGAGTGCCGCCGGATCTTTGCATGCGCTGGTGATGGCGAATGTGCCCCTGGCTACCGGGCCCAGGAAATTTCGGTATACTTGCGTTCCCTCATATTGGAGCGGGGGAAGAACAACGTATTCGGCGCCGTGGGCAGATGGCAGGAAAGTGGTTGGGCCGGGGCCAAAAAACATGCCATAGGTGACGGCTGATTTTTCATCCGTTACTTTGCGTAGCGCATCCGCTGTGGTAAAACCATTTTTGTCCAGTAAACCGGCATTGTACAACTCGGATATCCAGGCTATAAACTCCCTGTATCTGAAAGTGGCAGGCATAAACTGCGCCGCGCCGTCAGCATCTGCGTACATGTTGTAGTCGTTGGCAATAAGCCCAAAGGCGTGGGCCAGAAATTTCAGGTCCCAGGGACCGAGGAAGGTGAGAGGAACTTCATCAGCCTGGCCGTTTTGGTTGGGGTCCTTAGTTTTAAAGGCATCCAGCACCGCACGAAGGGAGGCTGTATCCGTAGGGATTTCAAGCTTTAACCTTTCCAGCCAGGTTTTATTGATCCACATGGCGTTTTGAGCGCGCAAGGGATTGATGGCCGGCAGGGAGGCGATGGCTCCCCCGGGCAGTGTAATGGCTTCCCGCCAGGCTGGGTTTTGCTCCAGCAGCGCGTATAAGTTTGGCGCGTTTTCCTGAAGCAGGGGACTTAAGTCGATCAATTTGCCTCTTTCATAATAGGCTTGCGTTTCCTGTGTGTTTAGCTCCGCCCTGAACAAAGCATCCGGCAGTTCATCCCCCGCGAATAGCCTGGCTTTTTCCGCCGTCCAGGCCGCGTAGTCGGTAAACTGCCGGAATTCAAAGGATATGCCTGTTTTTTCCTCCATGCGCTGGAAGAATAGATTGTTGTTCATGTCCTGCTGCGTATCGTCCCCCACAAACCCGGCGAGGATAAACGATTTTGCCTTCTGAGGGGACTCCTCAGAAAGAGCAGGGAGGATAGCGGTTAATAGAGCACATGCCATCAGAAGGCATACAATCTGTTTGCGCAACGATAGGTCCTCCTTTGCACCCGTCATATGACCATTTTTTATTATACCGCATCTAAAAGGGTTTGAACAGCCCAAAGTTAGGCTGGTGTAAGGAACCGGCCGTACTTGCGTATTGAGCGATGAATGGGGTATAATGGAACATACGGCGAATATGCGCCATTATTGCATGAAATGAGGGCTGGGTCCGTGAATTTTTTAGGCCGTCTGCAGAATTGGCTTAGCTGGCTGCAAACCGATCCCTTACAGTTTTTCATTTACCTTATATATTTGATTGTATCTGTGCTGGTGGCATTGATGCTCCATGAAGTAGCCCATGGCTATGTGGCTTGGCGTTGTGGCGATCCCACCGCAAAAATGCTGGGGAGGCTGTCACTGAATCCGCTGAAGCATTTGGACCCCATTGGGACAATCTGTATGTTTTTGTTGGGTTTCGGCTGGGCCAAGCCTGTACCCGTTAATCCAAGGAATTTCAGCAATTTCCGCAGGGATGACTTTTTGGTATCCGTGGCTGGCATTGCCACAAACCTGACATTGTTTATTGTATCAACAGCGCTGGCAGTAGGTATCAACGGTCTTTTATGGATGCCTGAGGTCATACAAAATTATGGAGCCAAAGAACTGCTGTCCTCCGATGGCCTGGGTTATGGCATCCTGATTTCGGGGCAGGGAGGTGCTGTTGAGGCTGCCATGAAAACACCCTGGCTGCAATATGTGCAACGCTTTTTGCTGTTGTTTTCAACCATCAACCTTGGCCTTGGCATATTCAATTTGCTGCCCTTTCCGCCGCTGGACGGGTTCCATATCGTAAACGATCTTTTGCTTCGGGGAAAGCTATATATGAACCGGCAGTTTTTCCAGGGGGCGCAGGTCGTTTTGATGATCCTGGTTTTTTCAGGCTTTTTGACCGGCCTCATGTCCACGGTAATGGGCGCCGTTGAAAGCGGTGTGCTGAACGTATTCCTCCGCCTGACCGGCGCGGCCTGAGGCGGCCAATATGTCACAGCACATTCATCTGAAGCAGTTCGACGGGCCATTGGATCTTTTGCTGCATTTGATCAGCAAAGCCAAGGTAGACATCCGGGATATTTTCGTTTCGGAGATTACGGAACAGTATATTGCCTCCGTCAGCGATGCGGAGGACATCGATATGGACGATGCCAGCGAGTTTCTTAACATGGCCGCAACGCTGCTTGAGATCAAGAGCCGGGCATTATTGCCCAAGCCACCGGTTTTGGATGAGGAGGAAAGCCCCGAGGAAGCGTTGATACGCCGCCTGGAGGAATACAAGCGCTTCAAGGAAACGGCTCAAAACCTGCAGGACTTTGAAAAGGCTGCCGCGGCCATGTATGAAAAGCTTCCCGAGGAATACCCGCTGCCTCCCCCGTCCTTTGAGATTACAGGAATTACGCTGCAAGGCTTGCTGGAAGCGCTTTCGAGGGTGCTTGAAAGAAAGCCGGTGGAGCCGGAGGAAGCGGTATATGTAAACAGGGAAATCCGGCGAGATTCCTATACCATAGAAGCCTGTATGAGCCATATTATGAAGCGGCTGCGCAGGGGGCCCATGGCATTTGAGAAGCTTTTTGGCGATGTGCCCAGCCGTGAAGAGGTGGTTACCCTGTTCCTGGCACTGCTGGAGATTCTGCGATTGAACCGCGCTCATGTAGAGCAAAGCGATACCTTTGGTGAGATTACCTTGTATCCGGGAAGGAGAAAGGACGTTGCAGCCCAATGAATTGATGGCCGTCATCGAGGCCATTTTGTTTGTGGCCGGGGAGCCGGTGCTTCTAGCCGATTTGCAAAAAGCACTGGAAGTCAGCCCGCTGGAACTGAGTATGGCGGTGAATGCACTGGAAAGCGAATATGACTTCAACCGCCGGGGTATCCGCCTCAAGCGGTTTGGTGAGCATATCCAACTGGCAACCCGGGCCGAATATGCTTCTTATGTGGAAAGGCTTTTGCAGCCTGTGCAAAAGCAGTCTCTCTCCCAAGCCGCTATGGAAACGCTGGCTGTTGTGGCCTACCGCCAGCCCGTCACCAAGGCCGAGGTGGAAGCCATTCGCGGCGTCAAGTGCGACTATTCCATTCAATCCCTTGTTCACAAAGGATTGATTGAAGAAGTGGGCAGGAAGGAAGCACTGGGCAGGCCCATTCTGTATGGTACAACTGATGCTTTCCTGGGACATTTTGGAATTTCTTCCCTGATAGATTTGCCAAAGCTTCCCGATAACATGCCGGCCGAGGAGCAGCTTACACCCTAATGTGGGTTTTATGTACACATTGTGAAAGGATACAGGGAATTTTATATATTGCAGAAGGGATTCTCCAATACATGGAGAATCTTTTTGATTAAATGGTTAATTACGGCAATGATATCATAGATTAATGTAACTTAGTGCGTTTGGCAGCAGGGCGTATGCCTGCAGATAAAAATTGCATAAGGGGTGGTATCTGGTGAAGAAAACCTACGTGGCGCTACTGGCAGTCGTACTTGTCCTTGCTATTGTTGTTGGCGTGTTGATTGGTGACCGCAACAAAATCGGGAAGGAAAACGATACGCTTGGCGCGCAGGCTGTGGAGCTTCAAAAAGCGGTGAATGATCTTAAGGAGCAGGTAGCTTCGGCGCAGGCGGAGAAGGATGCTGCTTTGGCGGATAAGACCAAGGCGGAGGAAAATGTTAAAGCCGCCGATGAAAAACTGCAGGCAGCGCTTGTTGAAAAGACCGCCGCAGAGGAAGCGGTTAAAACAGCCGATGCCGCATTGGTGGCGGCGCAGGCTGAAAAAGCCGCCGCGGATACTGCCATTTTAGCGGCGCAGGAGGAGAAGGCGGCTGCAGAGGCTGCCGCTTTGGCGGCTCAGGACGAGAAGGCGGCTGCAGAGGCTGCCGTTTTGACGGCGCAGGAGGAGAAGGCCGTCGCAGAAGCTGCATTAAAGACAGCGCAGGAGGAGAAGGCCGCCGCGGATGCTTCCGCTTTGGCGGCGCAGGAGGAGAAGGCGGTAGCAGAGGCCGCCGCTTTGGCGGTGCAGGAGGAGAAGGCCGCCGCAGAAGCTGCTCTTATGGCTGCGCAGGATGAAAAAGCTGCCGCCGAGGCAGCAGCCAAACTGGCCGGTGATGATCTGACAGCCGCATTGGCTGCCAAGATGGAGTTAGAGGCATCTTTAAAAGCTACTCAGGAAGATGCTCAAAAGGCCAAGGATGAGTTAGCCGCCGCACAAGAGGCTGTGAAAACAGCCGAGGATGAAAAGGCCCAGGCATTGAAAGAAAAGGACGATGCGGTAACGGCCCTCAAAACCGCCGAAGACGCCGCGGCGAAAGCAGCAGAAGAAGCGCAGGCCAGTTTGGCTGCATTGCAGGAACAACTGACTCTGGCGGCTGCGGAAAAAGAGAAGGCGCTTTCAGACCTGAAAGCCATTGAAGCTACTTCCGGCGACCTGAAAACAGCGCAGGATCAAATTCTTGCCCTTGGACAGGAACTGGGTGGTGTCAAGGCTGATTTGGCCAGTGCCCAGGCTGAGGTTTTAAGGCTGACAGGTGCGTTGACGGAGGCTGATTCCGCGAAGCAGACAGCTATAACCGAAAAGGATGCCGCGCTTGCGGATAAGGATGCAGCCCTTGCTGAAAAGGAAGCTGTACTCAAGGACAAGGATGCCGCGGACGCTGCCGCCATTGAGGCGAATGCCCGGGCGGCCGCTGCCGAAAAGGCCCTGGCTGATGCGCAGGCTGCAGGTCAGCCCGTCACTTTGACGGATGCTCTTGATGTGATTGCCCAAGGCGGGTACAAGGTGATTGCGGTGACCAATCAGGGCAAGATCGGGCCCATCGAGGTGACCGTGGTATTGGATGAGAACGGTGTCATTCAGGCCATGACGGTTGGCGGGAAGGACTTTACCGAAACGTTCGGCATTGGCGACAAGGTTCGGGAAGATGCTTTCATCAGCCAGTTTATTGGCAAGTCCGGCACCATCGTATTGGGTCAGGATGTGGACGCGGTATCGGGAGCCACGGTTTCCTCCACGGCGGTAGTGGATGCGGTGAACGAAGCATTGGCTCAGTTTGCAAAATAGTACCTGTTAGCCAGCCAAAAGGCCGTGGGACGCTTTATAGCCCCACGGCCTTTTGATGTATTTGGAAAATGTTTATTTCATCAGCTCCATCAAATAGGGCAGCGCCGCTTCAAAACGCACGCCATAGCGCCGCTCCTGATTGGATTCTACGGTGTATTGGATGCAGCGGTGGGTGAACTTTACCGCCAGGGAGGAAGCTTCCTTCAGGCTCTTTCCGTTCATCAGGCCGCACAAAAGAGCGCTGGCCAGAATATCACCCGTGCCGTGGAAGATACCGGGGTACCGCCCCTCAAAGGCATAGGAGATTTCATCTGTTTGTGCGT
This sequence comes from Bacillota bacterium, assembly GCA_023415145.1. Lineage (GTDB taxonomy): Bacteria > Bacillota > Clostridia > Christensenellales > Aristaeellaceae > JAEWAH01. The sequence continues at coordinate 11,999 of JAEZLW010000130.1, forward strand.
CATACGCTGCCGTGCCAAGCTGGTCAAGCTGAAGGGTGACACCCGTAAGCACCACCTGCCGTGGACCAAGCTCGCTTAAGCGGCGGAGCATGTCCTCCGTCTCCTGACGGTTAAAGCCTTCGGGATTGTAGGGGATATCCAGCAGAATGCAGGCTTCCGTCATGTTGGGCGTAATGATGTCCGCATTGCGGCACAGCCTGTGCATGCCCTGAGCCATTTCCCTGGTGTAGGTGGCATAAAGGCGGCCATTGTCGGCCATCACAGGGTCCACCATGCGAAGGGTGGCTTCATTGCTGAATTCATCCATCAGTTTGGACACCAGGCCGATCTGTCCATAGGAGCCCAGAAAGCCGGAATACAATGCGTCAAAACGCAGACCAAGACCTTTCCAATGGGACGTTACGGGTAGCATATCCTCCGTAAGGTCACGGTAAGTATAGCCTTGAAAATCTCCTGTATGTGTGGAAAGGATAGCCGTAGGCAGTACCCCCGTATCCAACCCCGCGCAGGAAAGAATGGGCAGTGCCACCGTCAGGGAACAACGGCCGATGCAGGAGATGTCGTGTATGGCCAGTACGCGCTTTTGCCGTTCCATGGAAAGCCTCCTTTGTATTTGCGCCCTTATGATACCCGATTCACGGGAAAAAGGGAATCCCCATCCCGAAAAACGTGGTAACAAAACCGGAAAGCGTAAATTGAAGTAACTTCATTGTTGACAAGCCGGCCTGCCTTGGCTATAGTCAATGGCAGCGCAGAACGCTGTACCTTATGGGAGGAGGAAAGGTTGTGACAAAGGCACTGGTTTCCGTCACCGGGGCTGACCGCACAGGGATTATCGCCGGGGTGGCGGGTTCGCTCAGTGAAATGAACATCAATATTCTGGATATCACCCAGACCATTCTGGGCGGCTATTTTACCATGCTGATGATAGTGGATTTAACCTGCGCCACCCGGGATTTTACCGGGGTGCTGGAGGAGATAACGAAGGTAGGCCAAAGGATGGGCATGGTTATCAACATGCAGCGCGTGGATATTTTTGATGCGATGCACAGGATTTAGGAGGGGTATGTATGATCGACACCAACGAGATCCTGCAAACCATACATATGATCCAGGAAGAAAACCTGGATATCCGCACGATCACCCTTGGCATCAATCTGTTGGACTGTGCCGGTCCAGATAGCAAGGAGACCGGCCGGCGGGCATATGATAAAATCTGCAAAACCGCCAGCCATTTGGTTCGGGTGGGGGAAGACATCCAGCGGGAATTTGGCATCCCCATTGTGAACAAGCGTATTTCCGTATCGCCTGTGGCTATGATAGCCCAGGGTGATCCTGTGCCCATCGCCTTTGCGCTGGACAAGGCCGCCAGGGAAGTTGGCGTCAATTTTCTGGGCGGCTATTCCGCACTGATGCACAAGGGCGCAACCCATGCGGAGGAGCGGCTCTTGCAGTCTTTGCCCCAGGTGCTTTCGGAAACAGAATACTTATGTGCCAGTATCAATGTAGGCAGCACCAGGGCCGGTATCAATATGAATGCCGTTCGGGACATGGGCCACATCATCAAGGAAACGGCACGCCTGACATCTGACAGAGACTCTTTGGGTTGTGCCAAGCTGGTGGTGTTTACCAACGCTGTGGAGGATAATCCTTTTATGGCAGGAGCATTCTGCGGTGTTGGAGAACCGGAGTGCGCCGTAAACGTAGGGGTCAGCGGTCCGGGTGTTGTGAAGCGGGCACTGGAGAGCGTTCGCGGGGCTTCTTTTGACATTGTGGCAGAAACGGTGAAACGCACCGCCTTCAAGGTGACAAGAGTAGGTCAATTGGTGGCCCAGGAAGCCGCAAGGCGTCTGAACATTCCCTTTGGTATTGTGGATTTGTCCCTTGCGCCCACGCCGGCAAGAGGCGACAGCGTGGCCCATATACTGACCGAAATGGGCTTGGAAATGGCCGGCGCGCCTGGTACAACCGCTGCGCTGGCACTTCTCAATGATGCCGTTAAAAAAGGCGGCGTCATGGCCAGCAGCCATGTGGGCGGCTTAAGCGGCGCTTTTATTCCAGTCAGCGAAGATATCGGCATGATAGAGGCGGCCGCCTGCGGGGCGCTGACCCTGGAAAAGCTGGAAGCCATGACCTGCGTCTGCTCCGTTGGCCTGGACATGATTGCCATTCCCGGCGATACCACAGCGGCAGCCATCTCCGGCATTATTGCAGACGAGGCTGCCATCGGCATGATCAACAACAAGACCACCGCTGTTCGCGTGATCCCTGCCGCAGGCAAAAAAGCGGGGGATGTGGTGAACTTCGGAGGCCTATTGGGCTTTGCTCCGGTGATGCCTGTGAACACCTTTGGCAATGCGGAGTTTATCGCAAGAGGCGGGCGGATTCCTGCGCCGCTCAGCAGTTTGCGGAATTAAACCTTGTAGGCTGTTCGTATATCAACGGTATAGCTTTGCAGATATCATGAAGATGCATACAATATGAAAAACGCCGCGGCCAATTTACGACCGCGGCGTTATATTTTATGGTGATCCTTACGGCCTTTGCGGCGCATTGCAGAAGGGGCATGGCTTCAGGTTTTTGAATTTGGTGGTGTTGACTTCGCGGTAGTAAAAGCTGGTCATTGGCAGAAATTTCGCGTTGACCTTGGAGCACTCGCTGTCCGCGTGATAGAACTCGCCGCCCTTTTCATTAAAATACAGCTTTGTTTTGGGCGCGGGCGTAGCGGTGGGCTTGGGTGTGGCTGTGGCGGATGTGGTTTCGCCTTCAGTTCCTTCAGTATTTGCCGTATCTTCCACGATATCGTTGCTGGCCAGCGAGAGAGGATCCACATACCACTCGTTGTTTACCTTGAGCATAACGATCTGAAAACGTATTTTCACCGGGTCACGGTTGTTTCGCTTATCGATATTAGCCGTCATGGTAATCGTTCGTGAAGAATCCGTTTCAGTGTTGGAGATTTTTTCAAATTGTTTGTCAAGGGGGGTTCGGTTGGCTGTTATTTTAAACAGCTCATTATCCGGCTTTTCCTGTGCGGCTTTCCAGGAGGGAGATACCAAACTCAGCATGTTTGGTATATTGTTTATGTTCCAGAACTCAAAGAACTGTGACAGCCTTTGCCATGCTGCGCTGCTTTCACCGGATTCAGGCTCAGGGGTTGGCGTAGGCCCAGGGGTGGCCTGGTTCATATTGTTTACGCCCATCTGCACCATGCCATCGGGGGTTTGCGTGGGTGAACCGTTGGATTGAACACCCAGATTGCCAGCCGTATTGCCGCGGGCTGACGTTTGGGCATCCTTTTGAGTGCCGCCGGCAATCAACGATACGATGCACACAAGCATCAACGCACCGTACACCAGCGTCAGCGTCGCCCTGGCGCTGGGAACAAAGGCATGCTGCATCCACATGGCGATGAGTGCAAGTATGCCAAGGCCAATAAAGGCGATCTTCAATGCGGCAGCGGAAACAAGCAGTGTGAGCACAAAAAGGATAGGCAGCACTGCCAGCAGCAGAATTTGCAGCCAGTTGTCCCCACCACGGGGTTTTTGGCGCACAGCGTATTCCTGTGGCATGGGCTGCGGGGAGTAGGGCTGCTGGGGGAAATACGGCATGGGCTGCTGCATTGGCATGGCGGGCTGCATAGCCTGCGGCTTAAACCCGGGTTGTCTTGGCGGGTAGACAGGCTGTTGCGCAAAACCGGCTGGCTGGTTGGAATAGGTGGGCGGCGGGGGCATGTATTGCGCTGGCTGCGGCGCTCTTGCGCCTGGCTGAGCATACCCCGGCATCGCAGGCTGCGCAAATGAACCCTGTGGAGCAGGGCCGGCCGGCGGAATATAAGGTCCCGCAGGCGCAGCCTGCGTTTTTGGCGCGGGCCGCTTTTGCATGCCGTAGGTGGGGGCGGTGGAATATCTGCTGCGGTTGGTCATCCTAAAATTCCTCTGCCTTTCTTTGGAAGCATCTGCCTGCGGCAGACGTGAGGAGAAATAATAGCTTCTGATATATCATTCGTATTCTTGTTCATTCGCTTTAGTATAACACATATTGCGCCTCTGTAAACAC